>NZ_SJPV01000030.1 GCF_007860135.1 Novipirellula artificiosorum | reverse complement strand
CGTAAATCATCCCGTCAACTCGGCGCCAAGTTGGCTCGATCGAGTCTCACCGCCCCCATCTCGACCAAAAGTGAACCGCTGGCCGTTGACGCTGCGCACAGCCTCCACACCTTCCGCGAATGTTTACGACTCAATCGATGTAAGCTGATTACATACAAAGGGTTACGGGGAATAGGTTTGGACGGATGAATAATCCGGGTTGGGCCTGCTCCGCTGCGACGGGCTGTGTCTACCTGTTTCGATGGGGTGGAAGGGCGGGGTTACGACCAACACCTAACCCAACCGTTGGGACAAACGTTTCAGCGGACCCGTGTGACAAGTCGAAGATTGTAAAACCAGCCGCTCCCAAAGCCCGTGCATGATAAATCTGGCCGACCACTCGGTCGTTTGGTAGTCGCCATTGACCAATTCCAGGGTAAATCGGAATCCGCCCGTTGACGAGTTTCAATTGGTTGCTTACCAATCCAATGAACGACAGGTCGCTTTGCGTATAATCCATCGGACAAACAAAATCCAAGTAGCCAGCCTTGATCCACTCGGGCCAATCCTGTGCAACGGAACTTCGACATTCCGGATAGGCTCCGAACACCGCTGCAGAAATACGGATCCCTGGACGAATCGTTTTGGCTTGATCGTGGACCGCTTTGACTAAGCGAGTGATCTGGTCACAACGCCACTGCAGATACTCTTCGCTGCGTTGTCCTGAATAACAATCGCTTGGCCATTCTTCGACGGGTTTCCCTGACGCTGCTTCAAAACGTTCTCGGCAACCGTCACAGTAACACTTGTCGCGTCCAGGATACCGAATGTAGTCAAAGTGTAATCCGTCAATCGGATAGTCTCGAGCGACTTCTAACATGCTCTGCAATTCAAGTTGGAAGTTGTCTGGATGCGATGGACACAACCAATCCTCCGCCTCACCGGTGACGGTGACCTGATTGCGGTGTTCAGCGTGGATCTGTTTGACGAAGTCTTGAGGGGCTGTGGATAGATTCCAATTGACTTTCCAAACATGGACTTCCAACTTGTGCTCCCTTGCCGCTGCGACACACTGTTCGATTTGGTCACCATACTTGTTGAAGGTCCTGCTGTGAGGCAGTAGCTTGCTAGGGTAGTGGGCGACACCGCCCCACAACATGTTAGGCAGAATCATATTGAAACCAGCTGCAGACAATTCACTCGCGGTTCGATTCCAGTCACCGTCATAAGCTCCTGTTCCTGTATGATTCCAAAACGCTCGACCTTCCGTTGTCGGGCTTGGTTGAGCTTTCACGTAAGCCAAAGCAAGATCTTGATGGACCTCCTTGGCCAACCCAACGACTTGTTCATAGTGTCCGCTTGTGAATTGCTGCTTGGCTTCTTGAAGTTTCACGAGTCCTGATCGGGTCGCTAAATCTACACCGTGTTGATCATTCTTTTTCAGGAACTCTGTCAATGCTTCCAGACTGTCCAGATGTCCAAGGGTGTTAAGGTCTTTGAGCGCAGCCTCGGCCATTTGCTTCCACATCATGGGTGACAAATGACCCATGATCGACGCAAGCATTTGCTTCTTAGCATTCCAGTCGTCTCGTAAAAGGACATGCGAAAAGAACGCACCACGATCACTGACCAACATCGCAGCAGCGTCTGCGGATTGCCCATCGCGGTCATACCACTGGCCAACAACTTTGGCGTTGTAGCCGACCGGCTTTGCGGTCGTAATGTTCCATGAAGCTTGCCTAACCGATGGCGGCAAAGAAGCGATATCGGTTGCATGAAAACGAATTTCGGCAAAATCGCCTTTGTTCTGTTGACTTCGGTACTTCAACTCACCGAAGCCGAGCGACTGTGCCAATTTGTCTGGCAACTGATAACATGCCAGCACCTTGCCACCTTTCGCAACGAATTCGATAAGAGCCTCAACGGCTTCGCTGGTCAGCTTCGGATTGTACGGCAGGATCGCAATCGAGCGGTCACCAAGTCCGCCGCTGGCAAGGCTTGAATCTTCGATTGCATCATTGCCCAAACCAATGGCGTCCAGCATTTCCGCTACGTCGGTAGCCATCTTGAGCGACCCCGCCTCACGTCGTTCGACCGCTGGAATGATGAGCGCCACGTTATGCTGCGTCGCCTCCAGCTTTCGCAACCGGAGAAAAAAGTCAGTATTCTTTCCCCGCCAAAAGGCGATCCGAATCGCATCGATTTTGTTCCAACCGATCGGTTGATCTTCAAGTCGAAAGGATGCTTTCGAAAACGGCACGGCCCCCCAACCCTTGCTCGCAATGTCCGCGGACCCACTGTACCAACCCTCGCGACTATGAAAGTACAACGACATACTGCCGGTTGCCTCAGGATTGCTGCTGAGCACTTCAAGTGAGAAGCCACCAGCGGCGGCCAAATCCAAGTCAACTTGGCGATCGATGTAGATCCGTGACAAATTTGGATCACTGGCAAACGGAGCTTCGATCTGCATCACCAGCCGACCGCCATCCTCAACCATACTCAATGCAGGTGTGTTACCACGTTCGCCCTGAACATCCCAAACGTCTTGGGCGACGTTGGTTTGCGGGTATTCAAACGCATCAATGAGATTCGCTGGCTCAGCAGATCCGGAAAGCAGCAGGATCAACAAGGAAGCCATTGCAAAGCGGCGCATGGTGGGCACTTTCATTACAGGAAGGATGGGCTATTAACCGTTTTGGCTAACGACTTTGCCTGGTATTTTAGACTATTCCCCAGCTCCACTCGCTCGATTGATGACCAGGATCGGAGCTGGCATTTTAGGATCGCCACGGAGTTGTAGACGAACTCGGCCCTGTAACACCTGCCTCGTTTCTCGATGACCGTCTACGCCAACAACTTCGACATGATCACCGACAACTGGAATCTCAACGACCGCGTCCCCCGAATCGGCTTCGGCCCAGACCACCCAAACTTGACCTGCATTGGAAACGTCGCCGCCGAGATGTTGAAAAGCCACCGCCTTGCCTTGGATCATTGCGATTTGGTCGGTAGCCGGCAGCATCGGAAAGGGTTGAGGTAGCATCTCGATATAGTTCTTGACCGCAATTTGTTCGAGTGGTGAGGCATCCATGACCACCACTTTTCGAATTCCCGCAGCGAAGGCACGTGTGAAGAACTGAAAACGCCAAGCCGCTCGCCGTTCTTTCGACAACGCACCAACGAAATCAAAATTACCTTCGGTGTGCCAATACTCTTGTTTGCGGGGGTATTCAAACCCTGCTGAACGGCTTTCCCAATTCTCGAACACGTCGCGCACTTTTTGGAACGCTCGGACCACCGTCATGTCCTGCCCCGAAAGGAAAGTGTCGAGTCCTTCGTAGTTATGAAAGCTAACGACATCGACGGAGGGACCGATCGAGTAGGGCTTGCCGTTTTGTTTGAAGGCAGGGGAGCCATGAAGCCCTTCTGCATCCAATGCAGCTTCAAGCCACGGAACGAGGTGACCGCCACTTGCAGCACCGGGTGCCATAGTTACTGCTTCTGGATCGGCTGCTTTGATTCGCAAACTCGCCTTCGTCACGAACTCGGCATAGTCCGCAGCTTGGTCTTTCCAATGGGTCCGATAGGCATCCGGTTCATTGTCCAACTCCCACGCTCGGACGCCATAGCTCGTCCCCCACCGTTGCTGCTGAGCGAGCGTTCCGCCGGGTCGATAGCGTTCGGCTAGCTTACCGGCAAAGTCGGCCAAGGCGTCCATTTTCTCAGGTGCGGACTTTCCCGCTTCTCGTCGGCCGGCCCAAGCCGGTGGGCCGCCCGCATTGCCGCCAACGACGGGAGCTTGCATCAGAACATTCAGTTGTCGCTTTTGCGCGGCGATGAGGAAAGCGTCAAGTGCCCGCCAAGCAGGAGGAATTTCATCGCTTAAATCGACTGGCCCGTCCGGTTCCAAAGCGCTCCAGTAAGCACACATGAATGTCCAGCGAAGCCCCATTGCCACCTCCGCATCCAAGTCCGCCAATTTAGACGATCCAAACATTCCGCCGCCCTTTCCATCCCAGCTACCGGTGTGCCCGATGTAGGGCGAATCGAAACCGTCGAGCTCACCGCCGAGATTGGCCGTTGGATCGGGTGCTGCGATCGGATTCTCGATGGTCGAATACGTCTTGGGTACCGATTGACCAATCAACACGTAAATGAATCCTAGCAATGTTGCGAAGAGGACGCCGACACCGACGCAGCCACATCCGGCCGTGCGTGTTGTTTTTCGCAAGAGAGACCTCGGCTGCGGATCGGCGGCAAGTTGATTTTTTGGGCACGCTTTGCCACTTCGAAACCAAGCCATGCAGGTCAATACAAAACCGAGCGGAGTCCATAATGCAAAATTGAGCAGAATCGGTACCAACAAGGCGGGCACGCCAGCGATCATTGACACAGCGAATGCGAGCGAAAGCAAAACAGCGAAATAGGTTTTGACCAATCGCATTTCCTGCGGATCCACTTCAACCGCGTCGTCCGTTAACGGCCGGCGAGCAGCGTGTCGCCAGAGACCTAGGATGGCCAATGCATAGAACACGAACGTCAATAATTGGACCAAGGCCGAGGGCAACCCTTCGGGACGCAATCCAAAATAGGTTACCGAGTAGAGTAACGTCAAATAGATGCATAGCCCGATAAACCCCGCTCGACCGAACACCACAATCCGCCGGCAATCCGTTCCCGCCAGTGCAGGTCGTGCCAGCCGAGATAAGAGGTACAGCACGACGATCATCACAACCAGATTGGCGACCAAGTTCAGGGGACCGCCTGAGTTCATCGCGACGATCGGTACCAAACCACTTTCGTGATCCAAGATTCGTACAGTCCAAACAGGACACCCCAAAGATAGAGTGACGCCAGCGAAGTCCGGCTGGTGGAGACGGCCAGGTTGGTAAACAGAAAGAAGTGTGCAAAGTACAGCCAGTACGTCACGATTAACGTCCACGGATGCCAGAGCCCCATTTTTAACGAAGCACCCGAGAAGACTTCGGCGCAAATCAGCACGACCCAGCCAATCAAGAGTCGAGCCCAGACGACTCGGACCCAAGAGACTTCCGTGCGGGTGTCCAGCACCTCACGGCTCTCGTCAAGGATTACCATTGAACTCCGATCGGATTTCCCACAAAAAGTCATTTGCTCGCTTCGGCTGTGTTGTCGGTTAAGTGAGTGACGAACCAGTCGACCATTGCATTGGTTGCCTTTTGTGCATCCTCACCGCCAAATCCGTGCCCCGCGTTTTCAAATTCGATTAGCTCGCTTGTCACGTTCGCCTTCTCAAACGCCGCTTTGATGTTTCGACTGTGGCTGATCGGGACCAATTCATCTTTTGCTCCGGCCAGTAGAAGGGTTGGTGGATCGTCGGAGGTCACAAACACCAACGGTGAATCGGCTTCCGCCGTCTTCGCGTCGATCTCGAGTGCGGGGAAACGATCGTAGGCTTCCAATCGATCCGGTGCGTCCTTGGACATGATTCGTAGGTCCGTGGGTGCAACGTAGGCAACAACTGCATTCACCCGATCACTGACGCGATCCACAGGATCTTTTGCTTCCGCATTGCCTTCGTCGGATGCCGTTCCAAGCATCAGCGACAGGTGCCCGCCGGCACTCATTCCAAACACCCCAATGCGGTTCGGATCGATCTTCCATCGGCCCGCGTTCAAGCGAATGTAGCGAACGCTACGCCGCACATCGGCCACCGCTTCTGCGATAGAAAACTTCGGACTACTGCCATGCCGCACCGCAAAAACCGTGAAGCCTTTGTCGGTCAGTGGCCGAAACATGTGCTGAGTCTGCTCTGGCGGCGACCAACTGGAATACCAACCACCACTGACCATGAATAGCACCGCCGCCCCCGTCGCATCTTCGGTTGGCGTGAACACGTCACAGGTCATTGCCAATCCGAGTTTGTGCCCGTACACCACATCCGCATCAATGGTGACCTCTTCCCCGCTGCAGGGTCGAGACAAGGCAATCAAAAATACGAGGGCCAGAACTTGAGGCATGCTTTTCATCGAAGCTCTCTTGCTTGTGCGGAGGGAATGAGTATGAAACACTTTGAAGATACCAAGAGTTTCGAGCCTGAATTGTACCGCTTTGTAGACCGGGCCGATTCGATCGCCGCGATAGGGCGAATGGGGCGGGAATGCTAAACCAACGACAACTCCAATGAAACTGGCAACGCCGGGGGGAACCAACCCGTTGGGCTTGGCGATCTGAACCACCGGGGCGTGAGCCCGGAAAAAGGGATCGGATGGTCTCTCAAGCCTGAACTCCAACGGTCCGAGCAGATTGTAGGGCTGGCGGGCTTGGTTTTTCACAATTCTGCTCGTTCCACGACTCGCCGTTGCCCGTCGGTCTATTAAAATCGACTGTTTTGCGGTCTTGTGGAAGTCGTTGGTGATGAAACGCCCAAAACAGAAGTTATTGTGCTTGGTTTTGAGCTCCCTTTTCGTATGGACTCTCACGGTGCGCGGGTTGGGTGCTGATGACATCCCTCCCTACGTGCGGCAATCGTGGCTCGCCGATTTTGACGAATTGGTTCTCGAGATCATCAAGGCCAACTCGGATTTCAGCAAAGCCGGCTCGAGTGAAGATCCATCGGTTCTCGACAAACACGCACTGATTTGGCCGAGCGATCGCGATCCGCTTGATATCGAGCTGCGCCGCGCGCTGGCATTGATCGACCACCTTCGCTGGAGCGCGGACGGCGAGCTCCTTGAAGATGCTGCAACCGATTTGAGGGTCATCCGGCGAGCCGCCGAGTCGTTGTGCCCTGATCAGGACGCGCAAGCCGAACAGAGAAGGCGGTTGTATTTGAAGGCTCGAGCGGTGCGGCGAAAGGTCGCACTGGCCAACTCGCTGCTCGATTTCAATGAGATTTTTTTCTCGACGGGGGAGCCCATCGGTGGGGCGATCCAAGAACAGATGCGGGGGCGGCTCGCCCAAAGGGGTGAGTTGTTGGTGCTCGCCGATTTCAAGCAATCGCGCTATCGGCTGCGTCCCCTGCTTGAAGAGGTGTCGGTGGTTGGCGGTCGTCTGGGTGGTCAAAGGCTACGTGATGGCAGCCACCTGTCGATGGACCTGTCATTCGATGGCAGCAAACTGCTTTTTGAATGGTGTGCGAAACGACCGCCTAAAGATCTTGGTGAGGATTCGATCTTGAATCCGTCCGAGTACACACCAGACAACACCTTCAACCTATTCTGTTATGACTTCGAGACCTCGGCGCTCACTCAACTTACCGACACGCGGTACAACGATGCATTTCCTTGTTGGCTTCCGAGCGGCCGGATCGCCTTCGTTTCGGAGCGGCGAGAAACCAGCGTTCGATGCCAACCAGCCGGCCATTCGCAATACCGGTACAACCTGCGAAGCTTCTTTCAACCCTGTGGAACCTTGTTTTCGATGGCAGCGGACGGCAGCGATGTGGTCCCGCTGAGTTGGCACGAGACCACGGAATTGTTTCCACGGGTCACCAACGATGGTCGAATCGTCTACACGCGATGGGATTACATCGACCGCGATTTTAACGCAGGTCAAGGCATTTGGTTTTGCATGCCCGATGGACGCGACCCGCGAGCGCCGCACGGCAACTATCCGTTCCCTCACAATGCAATGGACGTCGATTCGCCAGACTTTGATAAACAATTAGGACATTTTCGTGACAGACGGCGAGCGCGACCGTGGGCAGAATATGGCATTCGTCCGATCCCAGGCTCCGACCGGTTGATCGCCGTGGCCGGTGTGCATCACTCCAGCCCCAGAGGCGAATTGGTGCTGATCGATCCTCGCCGACCCGATGATCACACGATGGCGCAAGTCAAACGGATTACCGGAAGCGACTTGCCATCGGAAAGTCCCGAGGTGTCGATCGCCGATCGCTTGAATGACAAACTGCCCTACGCATGGCCGTGGCCGCTAAGCGAGGACTTCTATCTGGTCAGCCATTTGCCAACCGGATCCTTGGTCCTCCTTGACCGGTTCGGCAATCGTGATGTGCTGTATCGTGGTAGCAAACCGGTGCAGTTTGCGATCCCGCGAAAGCCGAGAGAAACGCCGCCGGTGATCCCGATCGAAACGTTTCAGGGCGAACGAGCGGGATTGGCGGATCACCGGCCCGCGACGATCAGTGTGATGAACGTCTATCAGGCCGACATGCCCTGGCCCGAAGCCACGTTGATCAAGTCACTTCGTATCGTCCAAGTGTTTCCTCGTCCATGGTCGTCACCCTACGAGCATGTGGGGGAAAGCTACATGAGCGGAACCATCAACCGGATGCCGCTGGGTACCGTTCCTGTTGAAGAGGATGGCAGCGTCTACTTTGAAGCTCCCATCGAGTGTGAGATCTATTTCCAGGCCTTGGATCAAAACGGACTTGCGGTACAATCGATGCGTTCGGGCACCTACGTGCATCCGGGCGAACAGATGAGTTGTATCGGCTGTCATGAGCGGACCACCACGGCGCCACCGGCCCACAGCATCCCGCTGGCGATGACACGATCACCGTCGAAGATGAAGCCGGAAGTTGGTGGACTCGAACCGGTCAACTATTACCGGCTCGTCAAACCGGTACTCGAAGAAAAGTGTATTGAATGTCATGTCGCAAGCGATGTCGGTTTGCAGTCATCAGGCTACCGAGAGTTAGAACCGTATGCGTTTTACTACCATGCCGGTGGTGGCGACGATTCGCTGATGCCAGAGCATGGCGGGAATCGCACCGTGCCGGGGCAGTTTGGAGCTCGAGCGTCAAGGCTGGGTCAAGCCTTGTTTGACGATCGCCATCAGCAATACCTCAGCGAGGGTCGGTTTACAGCGGACGATCGGCGAAGAATCACGTTGTGGCTCGATCTCAATTCGGTCGAATTTGGCAGCTCCAGTATCGATGCTGGCGACCAAGCTCGCCAACGAGCCGGTGAAATCGTCTGGCCACGACTTGATTTCGATCCGGCTTGGCCTCAGCGTGTTGAAGCGGAAACCAAGTGAGGCCAATCGATCAACGTGAAGCCATGGTTGGAAAAGCTGGATCACTTGCCAAAGGAGAGGATTGTTGGAAGAACTTCACGACAACGACCAGCCGATTCAACGATTGATTGCCAATGCGTGTGACGGCGATTCAGATGCACTTGGGTCTTTACTGACCACGTATCGCAAGTACCTCGTCTTTTTGGCGCGCACGCAATTGCATCATCATATGCAGGCCAAAGCAGACCCTTCGGACGTCGTCCAGGAAGTCTGCTTGGCGGCACATGCTGGCATCGCTGATTTTCGTGGTCAGACGGCGGAAGAGTTTGCCGCGTGGCTGCGTGGTATCCTATCGAACATGTTGGCGATGCAGGTGCGGAAGTACTTGGGAACGCAAAAACGGGATCCGCGATTGGAACAGGCCGTTGATCAGGGGTTGGCGAGCGCATCGGGATTCTTGCAGTCGGGTTTGGCCGCCGACATCACTTCACCGAGTCAGCACTTTGCACGTAATGAAGCGTTTTTACAGCTGGCCGAAGCCCTGGAGTCGCTACCCGAGGATTATCGCCAAGTGATTGTGCTCAGGCATGTTGATGGACTGCCGTTTGCCGAAGTCGCGAACCTGATGGGCCGCAGCGTTGATAGCGTGGAGAAATTGTGGGTGCGAGGCCTCGCGAAACTAAAACGAACCATGAACTAGTGCGGTCAGCGGGTCGTCTTGATACCCGTGCAAGAACCGTGTGGACTCTTTAGACAACTGCCATGAGCATCAACGACATCACCGAAGACGAAGCTGACGATGACCCCAGGGTAATTGCGGCCGTGAAGCAGTATCAGGCCCTGCTCGATTCGGGAAGCCCCCCCACACAGGATGCGTTTCTCGAACAACATGCCGACATCGCGGAGCAATTGCGTCCCTCACTCGAAGGTCTTGCCTTGATCCACCGTGTTGCGGAGCCACGTTCGGCTGGAATGGCCAGTGCACCGGATCTCGAATTCACGGCCAAGCCCATCGGCGATTTCCAGATCGTCGGCGAGCTCGGACGGGGCGGAATGGGAGTCGTTTACGAGGCGATTCAGTTGTCCCTCGGACGACGCGTGGCTTTGAAGGTGTTGCCGTTTGCCAGCGGGCTTGATGAAATCCGTTTGCAACGATTCCGCAACGAGGCACATGCGGCTGCACAGTTGCACCACACGAACATCGTTCCCGTTTACGCGGTCGGCAGCGATCGAGGGATCCATTACTATGCGATGCAGTTGATCGATGGCCATACGCTGACGTGGCTGATCGACAACATGCGCCAAGCCAATGGAAAAGGAAACGCCGCACCGTTGCCGGCAACCGAGGATGCAGTGGGCGTTGCATTCTCCCAGCCGAGGACCGCGTCGGCATTTGAAAATCACCGCAACGCTGGCAACGAAACGATCGCGGCCTCGACCACCATTCTGAGCGGAGCGAACAATCGCAGAAGGTACTACGAGTCCGTTGTCCGCATGACGCATCAAGCCGCACTGGCGATTGAACACGCTCATAGGTATGGCGTCATTCATCGCGATATCAAACCCGGCAATCTGCTGCTTGACGCGGCCGGCAAGATCTGGGTGACCGATTTCGGGCTGGCTCAGGTGCAGCAGGCGGAATCTCAATTGACGCACACCGGCGATGCGATCGGCACACTTCGCTACATGAGCCCTGAGCAAGCATCGGGTGACCGAGCGATTATGGATCATCGAACCGACATCTATTCGCTTGGTGTGACGCTCTATGAATTGCTGACCTTGGAGCCCGCGATTGACGGGGCCGGCTACCACCAAATGCTGAACCAAGTTGTCGAACATGAACCGGCAACCCCTAAATCGATTGAACCGTCGTTGCCAATCGAACTCGATACGATTGTCCGAAAAGCGATTTCCAAGTTACCTGGCGAGCGTTATGCGACCGCCCAGGGGTTCGCGGATGATTTGCAGCGATGGTTGGATGACAAACCGATCTTAGCTCGTCCACCGACGACACTTGAGCGGATGAGCAAATGGCGAAGACGTAACAGTCTTTTGGTCAACGGTGCGGCTGCCTTGCTTTTACTGGCTTCGATCGGACTGCTCGCAACGACCTTGCTGGTATGGCGAGAACAACGGCGGACGCGTCTGGCACTCGATCGCGAAACCGAGCAACGTCAAGCAGCGGAGGCGAGTTTCCAGCAAGCGCGTTTGGCGGTCGACACGTTTAGCAGTCTGAGTGAAAGTGAATTGGCGTACCGACCCGAGCTGCAGGATTTGCGACGTAGTTTCTTGGAAACGTCGTTGGAGTTCTATCGTGATTTCGTTCAGCAGCGCAAGCAGGATCGAGAGGCGACCGAGGAGCTGGCGGCCACCAGCGAACGCGTCGAACGGATGGTAGAACAACTGCAAGTCCTCGATAAGATCTCACCGCTGTGGCTGCTGTCGGATACGCGTGTGCAACAGGAGCTGAAAGTGGATCCGGCGAGAATTGATCCAATCGTAGCGGCAATCCGTGAACTCCAAGACGCGATGCGGGAGGTGGCGAACCAAGGCGGAGGTTTGCTCGAAAGCTCGAATGAGGCGATGGCGGTACGACTTCGCGAGTTCGATGCGTTCATGACCACGCAGCTTGACTCGGGCCAACTCAAGCGACTCAGACAGATTTCGCGTCAAGATCGGTTGCCGCTGACGTTTAAGACATCCGAGGTCGTGGCAGCGCTCGGTCTCAGTCGCGAGCAGCGAGAAACGATTGGCCGGATCATTCAAGAGGGGCGACCGGGGCGTGGTGGTCCCGGCCCCGATGACCACCGGGCCCATGAGGGGCCGTTGGATGGACCACGACAGCGCCGAGACGCCTTTCCTGGTTTCGCCTTTGATGGCTCTCGCCCCGATGGCTTTCGACCCGATGGACCGCCCCCCAATGGAATCGGTGGCGACGGGCCGCCACGCTTCGTACAGGAGATGACGCAACAAACGGTCGATCGAATCCTCGACGTGCTAACCGCCGATCAGCGAGCGATCTGGAAAGACTTAGTCGGCGAGCCATTTGAGATGCGTGGCCACCGCCGATTCGGTTAAAACACCGTTTCTTCGTCAATGGTTGGGGCAACTGCCGATCGAAAGGCTTTCAGACATCTCGAGGACTCGTTCTGTAGAACTCGGTGGCGGGACGCAATGACTGTGAAGTAATTGCACAGTCGATTTCGACGTGCCTGTGAAGGCCTTGCACAGCCGGCTTTTGCCCAGATTCGCTTTTTTTCATTTTCTCCCGCAATTTTGATATTTTTTCAAGTTCGAATCCGCTGGCACTCCATTCGCTTTAGGTACAGGTGTCGCCCAAGCGACAACGCTCGTTACCCCCCAAAGAATCGAATCAGGAGATGCTAAAATAAATACGGCACGAGCTACGCTCAGCGTGATGTTGGAGCGAAGATCGAGGAGTTGGACATTGCCGATCTCTCCGTCGCGATCGCAGAGACCACTCGTGACGATTTGAAAGCTGTCTACGGCAACTTGCAGCGTGCTTCGCGAAATCATTTGCGAATCTACGATCAACAGATCAAAAATCTCGGGGGATACTACCAGGCCGAGGACCTGTCACAGGAAGAGTACGATCGCATTGCCGAAGCGGCGATGGAACCCGGCGGGCCAGCAGCAGGCACAGTGGCTCGGCAAGGCCGAGGACGTGGGCGAAGGATGGGACGAGGTCGGTGACGCGTCAACGAGCGAATCCAATTACAGCAATCTCTATTTAAGGAAACCCTAAAATGAAATTCAAGACCAAAGGCTTCACATCGCTGTTGCTTTCCATGTTGTTCACCGTCGTTGCGCTCTCAGGCGTCGTCCTCTACTTGACGCCACGGGGCCGCACCGCGAACTGGACCGGATGGACCATGCTCGGACTGGACAAGCACACATGGGGCTCGCTACACACCAATGTTTGCTTGCTGTTCTTCTTCGTTGTCGGCCTGCACTTGCTTTTCAACTGGAAAGTCCTGTTCAGCTACATCAAGAAGCGATCCGCAGGCTTTAACTTAAAGGTTGAAATGGTCCTGGCCATTTTGATCACGACGATCGTCACCGTGGGAACGATCAAACACGCACCGGTGTTGACCGCAACCTCGACCTTGAACGAACGCATCAAGGACTACTGGGACGATTCTGCTGCTGAAAGTCCAGCACCCCACGCAGAAGAATTCACCTTAGCTCGGTTTGCGAACAACTTGGGGCTCAGTGTCGAAAGCGTGACGGAGGCATTGCGAAGTGACGGCATTGTGGTTAGCGGGTCGGAGAGCACGATTGGGCAAATTGCCCTGGCCAATGAGATGGTTCCGGCCCAGTTGTTTGCAGCAATCCAGAAGCAGTTTCCTGAGGTTGAAACAGCGCAAGGTCGCGGAAATGCGGGTGAAGGGATGGGCCACGGTGACGGCATGGGACGAGGTGACGGCATGGGCCAAGGGATGGGCATGGGCCGAGGGATGGGCATGGGACGCGGTGACGGTATGGGACGAGGACTGGGCATGGGGAAAGGTCACGCGCCCGAGTCCGAGTCCGCTGACTCCGAGTCCGCTGACTCCGAGTCCGCTGACTCCGAGTCCGCTGACTCCGAACCGGCTGACGGCGAACCGGCTGACGGCGGGCTGGAAGAAAGCCCATGAGCATGACGCGTGATGATGTTTATTTGGCCTGAGCGAGTGAGCCGCTCGCGCGCCGAAGCCATCGCTCTCTGACTGCCGCTACAATGTAGCCGTCTTTCCAACACCCTTCTCACGCCGACGCCAAGACAATGAAACGATCCGGACTGCTGGTCGCTGGACTGATCATCTTGGCGTGGTTCGTTTTCGGAGTTTGGCAATGGCGTGAGTACCTTCACCAACGTGCTCTGATCCGCAGTTCGCTCTCTCAGCAAGCCGAATCGATCCTCGATTGCTTGGTCAGCAGCGTGCAATCGCATCGCTGGATTGGGCCGTACTTCCAAAGTCAATTGCCGGGCACGTTGGAGGAAATCGCCGCTTCGCGAAGCGTCCTTGCAGTGGCAATTGATGCGAAAGCACTAGACGATTTGGACGCATCGGCCGACGACCACTTCTCGGCTGGGGAGCTGGGACTGCTGTCCTTGCCGGGTGTGTCGGAGAGCGGATGGCGAGAGGAAGGCTATTTTGCGATCCGCCCGTTCAAGCTGAGTCTTCAACCCCCTTCGGCTGGGTCAGGGCTAGGTGGGATGCGAGGTGGCGGCCCTGGATTAGGCCGTCGCTCGAATCCCTCCTCGCAATCCGCACCGAGCGGTGCGACGCATTTCACCGCCAAGTTGGTGCTTGATCGTCAATTTGCCGATTCGCAAATTCAACACGAAGCAAGTAACCGAATGATGCTGGTGATGTTCGGCGGCCTGTTGATTGTGGCGACGGGGATGACCTGGCGATCCACGGTCCGACTTGCGGACGCACAGGGTCGCGCGGGCGTCTTACGCGTTGAGGCTCGGCACCTTTCCGAACTCGGCCAAGCTGCCGCCGGATTAGCTCACGAGACGCGCAACCCGCTGGGTTTGGTCCGTGGTTGGGCACAGCGTTTGTCCGATCAGGGTCTTCCAACGCCTGAACAAAAACAACAAGCCGACGCGATCGTCGAAGAATGCGATCGCGTGACGGCCCGCATCAATGAGTTTCTCTCCTTCGCACGTCCGGTCGATCCACAGATGGCCGCAGTGGCAATTCGAGAGCTTGTCGAGCAATTGACGGTCTTGCTCGAAGTGGACTTGGCGGCGAAAAACGTCAAGCTGGCCTGGCAGTCGATCCCTGGCGATCTACGGATCATGGCCGACGCGGAGCTATTGAGACAAGCGATCTTCAACCTGATTCAAAACGCGGTGACCTTTGCAAGTGACGGTGGATGTGTCACCATCAAGACGATCCAATCGAGTCCTCGCCAATGGTGCCTGCAAGTCGCCGATAATGGTCCTGGAGTCGATCCCGATGTTGTTGACTCGTTGTTCGAGCCTTACTTTACGACGCGAACCAGCGGAACGGGTTTGGGATTGGCCATCGTACAGCGGATCGCGATTGCACACCGTTGGAGCGTCCGCTACGAACCGAACCCGGTCGGTGGAGCCATGTTCCTGATTGCCCAAATGCGCGCAGCCTAGTTTCCCCCTATGCCAAAACCTTCGTATCGAATCCTCATCGTCGACGATGAGCGGTCACAACGACAATTGCTCGGAAGCTATCTGCAGTCAATCGGCTACGACGTCAGCGAGGCGGCATCGGCCGAAGAGATGCTCGACGAACTTGACCGGCAAATGCCCGACATGATCTTGCTGGATGTTCGGTTGCCGGGTCTGTCCGGTATCGAATCACTGCCGAGCGTTCGGCAGCGAAGCCCCACCGTTCCGATCCTATTGATCACCGCCTACGCAGATCTAAAGCAAGCGGTTGCGTCGGTCAAGGCGGGAGCAAGTGACTACTTGTCAAAACCGATCGATCTAGAGGAATTGAGAATTGCCGTCGAAGATGCACTTCACGTTTCTTCCGATGAAACAGGCCGAAGCGACGTGAAGCTACCTCCGTTGCCTCGAGATTTTGTCCTGCAAAGCGAAGCGATGCGGGAATTGGTCCAAACGGTAGCAATCGTGGCTCCGTCCGATGCTCCACTGCTGATCTTAGGACCGAGTGGCGCGGGCAAGGAAGGGATTGCTAAGCTGATTCACCAATGGAGTACGCGTCACCACCAACCGTTTTTGGCAACCAATTGTGGCGCGATGCCGGAGAATTTGGTCGAAAGCGAATTGTTTGGGCATGTGAAAGGTGCGTTCACCGGCGCGACCGAGAATCGTGAGGGTCTGTTCCGTGCGGCATCCGGCGGGACGTTGTTTTTGGATGAAATTGGTGAATTGCCGATCGCACTCCAACCAAAGCTGCTGCGTGCGCTCGAGTCACAGCAGATCACTCCCGTGGGAACCAACAAGCCGATCCAGATCGATGTCCGGTTGGTTGCTGCCACGAATCGCGATCTCGGCAGTGATGTCCGTGAGGGACGGTTCCGCGAGGATTTGTATTACCGAATCAATGTGATCGAATTGACGGTTCCGTCGTTGGCCGTTCGCCGCGACGATATTTTGCCACTCGCAAAGTACTTTGCCGCACAACATGCGGGACGCCCTGTTCGCTTGTCCCCGCAATCGGCTCAGCAATTGCTTTGCAGTGAGTGGCCGGGGAATGTTCGCCAATTGCGGAATACCATTCAACGAGCTTGTTTGCTTTGTCGGGGAGATATTATTCTGCCAGAGCATTTGGGGTTGAGCACCAACACTCCTCCCGCGTCCGTCACGACGTGGTCGGATACCAATCGATTGTCGCAGGTGGAACGAGCAACCATCGTCGCCACGCTCAGCGAATGTGATGGCAATCGAACGCATGCGGCAGAAAAATTGGGGATTAGCCGGCGCACGTTGATCACCAAGCTGAAGCAGATCGAAGGCGAAACCGATTCGAGCAAGGGTGGAAATTTCTAAAAGGGATGGCGGATCGGCGGACGGCATCCCGCTCTCTTGAGAGAACTCCGCTTGCGCGGTCACCAGCAAAACGGTAACCACTGCTCCCTGGCGATAGCGGTTAACCGCATTTTGTCGGTGTCTCTCGTCTTCTGCCTTCTCTCAACTCCATCCTTCGCCGTGGACCTTCTCGTTCTCCGCTGGTGTTCCCAAGCCATGCCAAGCCTCTAAGTCAATCCGCTCGGTGACACCGTGAACCGAGCCGTCCAGCATGGCGACATTGAGCGAACTCTTGAGGCTGGCTGCGCAAAGTATCCAAATCGATGTTTTTTTGTGACGGTTTCTTTGGCGGGCTGCAACTGGTCGCATAACGGCGTCTAGGTTTGGTACGTCCCTCAATAAGAATACGAGCTACATTGATGTTCCTACGCACATTTTCACTTCTTTCCTTGGTCGTGTTGCTAACGCCGCTCGCGTCGGCGCAACCGCCCGAGCGGCAGCCCGATGGGCGCGAGCAGGCTGGTAACGATCGTGCTGGCGGTGAACGGGGCGGGGGCCGCGGCGGTCCTCCTCGAGGCGGACCGGGGATGCCTGGTGGCGAAGACCGTGAAATCCTTGACCAATTTGACTCGAATCAAGACGGTTGGCTCAATTCGGAGGAGCGCATCGCGGCTCGAACCTTCGTGAAAGAAAACCCGTCCGAACGAAGTCGTCCTGGGGGCTCTGGGGGACCAGGCGGTCGCCGAGGCCCGGGCTTTGGGCCACCCAGTGGATTCGGGCCACCCAGTGGATTCGGGCCACCCAGTGGATTCGGGCCACCCAGTGGATTCGGGCCACCCGACGGATTAGGGCCACCCGATGGCTTGGGGCCACCCGAGGGCTTGGGGCCTCCCGATGGCTTGGGGCCTCCCGATGCCGAGCGTCGCCGAGGTGGGCGGCCTGGGGGACCCGGGATGATGGGACGCGAGCGACCCGCAGCGACAAAGGGAATCAGCATTGCGAAGTCTTCGGTCGAGCCGGTCACGGCAGATCTCTATGATACCAGCGTTCTACGCACCCTCTTTATTGATTTTGAAGACGAAGACTGGGAAGCAGAACTGGAGGACTTTCATGGCACCGATGTCGATGTGGCGGCAACGGTCACCGTCGATGGTGTGGAACATCCGAATTGCGGAATCCACTTCCGCGGTATGTCGTCCTACGGCATGGTCCCCGCCGGTTACAAGCGGTCGCTGAATGTTTCGGTCGATATGGCGGATGAGGAGCAACGACTGCTCGGTTACAAAACGTTGAACCTTCTAAATTGCAGTGGTGATGCATCGATGATGAGTACGGTGCTGTATTCGCAGATCGCACGACAGCACGCTGTGGCACCGCAGGCCAACTTGGTGCGAGTTGTCATCAATGGGGAGAACTGGGGCGTTTACACGAATGCCCAGCAATTCAACAAGGACTTCTTGAAAGAGGCCTTTGGTTCGAGTCAGGGGGCGCGTTGGAAGGTAAGTGGGTCACCCGCTGGTGGAGGTGGATTGGAATACCGTGGCGATGATCCCGCGAACTACGAGTATCCTTACCAATTGAAATCGGGTGGAAAAAAAGCGACGGCAAAGCTAATCGAATTGTGCCGCGTGTTGAATCAAACCTCGACCGAAGATCTGCCTGCTGCACTTGAGCCCATGGTGGACATGGACGGGTTGTTGTGGTTCCTGGCATTGGACAATGCCCTGATCAACTCGGATGGCTATTGGATTCGAGCGAGCGACTACAGCATCTTTCTGGATCAGAACGACCAGTTCCATTTCATTCCTCATGACATGAACGAAGCGTTCCGCGGTGCAGGCGGCCGCGGCGTGGGGGGCCCTGGAAGGGGTGGACCTGGCGATCGTGGTCCGCAAGGACCGACCCAAGAGCGATCCGCATCGATGGGATCGCCGATCGAATTGGATCCGTTGATCGGGATCGATGACCCAACCAAACCCTTGCGTAGCAAACTGCTTGCCGTGCCGAAGTACCGTGAACAGTATCTTCGCAATGTACGTCAGATTGCCGAGCAATCACTCGACTGGAAAACACTCGGACCCGTTGTAAAATCACTCTCGGAGTTGATCCGTGAGGAGATCAAGCAAGAAACTCGCGGATTGAGTAGCTATGAAGCCTTCGTCGCAGCCGTCAGTGAGCCACCGCTAGAGGACCACCCCGGTGGCGGCGAGATGCAGGGCGGTCATGGGGCGATGAACCTACGTCAATTCGCAGAGGGTCGAAGAACCTATTTGCTGAAGGACAAACCGTCGCCCGAATCCATCATCGAGTGACCCAATCTCGATAGCATGGGGCGCAGTCGAGCGGATGCCTGTTCGGCTTTCTTGCTTCAAAAAGAAGAAAGCCGAGCAAGGCCAGCAGCAATGAATCATAGGTGGAAGGAAGAAGATTCAATGATCAACACAAATAACAAACGACTCGAGCTGAAATACGTCATCGACCATGACTTGAGCCAGCAGGTCAAACGATGGGCGCGAGAGCATCTTGGTGTCGACGCGTACTGTGATCCGAGTCTCCATGACAGTTACGAGGTTCACACGCTTTACCTCGATTCTGCGGAGATGGATCTATTCTATCAAACCGGAGTCGTCGGCCGTACCAAGTTTCGCGTTCGGCGTTACGGCATGGAGCCGAAGCTATGGCTCGAAACGAAACGCAAGAAGAATCAAGTCGTTCGAAAGGAGCGCACCGAGGTTTCCGAAGCGGAACTGCTTCGTCGTGTCGAACGTCTTCAGCATCACGCTCCGCAGAGCGTACACGACGAGCCACGGGATCCTGGCACACTCGGCAATCCGAATTCGGTGAAGACTCGCTCGGATGAAGAGTGGTGTGGCGATTGGTTTCTCGATCGCGTCGCCGATCATCACTTGCAGCCGACCGTCGAGATCTACTATCGGCGTTTCGCACGAACCTCGGTCCATCATGGCGAGCCCTTAAGGTTGACCATCGACAGTCATCTGCGTGCGATGGCCACTCATCAGTGGCCACTGTCAAGGATCAATCCTGCTTCGATGCAGCCCATCGACGACGTTGAGGTCCTGGAGCTCAAGTTTAACAACCGGATGCCACAAGCGTTCAAAGAGCTGCTGCGAACTTTTCCGATCGCGATGACTGGGTTTTCTAAGTTTCGTGGTGGTGTCGATAAGGTTCGCACAACCGCCTATCCGATGTTGGTGCCCGAACCGGCGGACGATTACCGAAATGTGAAAAGGGAGTCGGTCGCATGATACCTGAGTGGCTTGCTGTTGAAACGACATCGCTCGACCCATTGGTGGAAACGGTTGCCATTCGGCTATTGTTCGCATGGTTGTGTGGTTGGATTGTCGCGATGTTGGCGCGACGCCATCAACCCGCGAACTCACGTGATACGTTGACGGTGACGTTGGTGTTGATGAGCATCTTGATCGCAATGGCGACACAAATCATCGGTGACAATATTGCCCGTGCCTTCAGCCTTGTCGGTGCGCTGTCGATCGTCCGATTTCGTACCGCCGTACCTGCGACACGTGATGTCGCCTTTGTGTTGGCTGCGGTGGTCGTCGGAATGGCAGTCGGAGCCGGCCAGTACTGGGTGACAGCACTTGGCTTGGTCACGGTCGCACTGGCGACGCAGTTCAACAAGAGCTCGGAAAACACAGGTTCGGGGACTGCGGGGGGGACGGGGAAGACCACGACTGCAAAGTCGCTGCGGTTGTCGATCGTGGTGGGGCTCTCGGCGACGGAAGGTTGGGAACAAGAACTGAAACAATCGGTCGAGTCTTACGAGCTTCTTACGGCGGAAACAACTCGGCGCGGTGGAGCCATGGAGTTGGTGTACCGTTTGGTGCCGAATGAAGATACCGACGCCATCAAGCTGATCGCATCTCTCAATGCGCTTTCGACCGTGGAATCGGTGTCGGTCAAGCAGGTCAAATAGCACGAGATTGACAAGGCAAAGGGGTCAGTTACGAATAGTGAAAAGCACCCTTCGGGCCATTTGGCTATTCGTACCTGACCCCTTTTCCGATTACAAAAATGCTCTAGCGGGCTTCACGCAGCGGCATGATCGGGCTGGTGGATTCAAGTAGGTCCCGAATCGTGACCCCAGCAAATGCGGATTCGGTTTTCGCGTAGGCACTGTCGAGTTCAGCATGTAGCGGACAGAGTGTGGAATGCGACTTGAGCCCGAGCGGGCAGCTCTCAATTCGTTCCAACGGCGCTACCGCGTTGATGACGTCCAGAATCGTGATCTTGTCCGTCTCGATGGCCAGTTCATAGCCGCCCCCGGGACCGGACCGCGATTGAACCAGCCCTGCAGCAGCCAGGTCTTGCAAGACGCGGTGGAGGTACCTTCGTGGCACTTTCGTTTCGCCAGCAAGCACATCGGCCGAAGCGGGATGCCCAAATCGGCTGCCCATGCAGGTAATGGCTCGCAGCGCGTATTCCGCAGTCTTTGAAAGCATCGAAACGACTCGATCTGTGGATTCGAGTTACCGGGATCACGACAACAAAGCCCCATTCTACACCTCTTCGTGCATTTCGCAATCGCAAGCAAGGGTTACGGTATCGACGAAGATGACACCCGTTCTGGTCCACCGATTCGAATGCATCGCCAAGCCAAAAGGGGTTGAATGTCGAAAGCGGCCATCGGCCTATCCGAGCGTCAGATTCCAGATTTGGGCGACGAGATAACAGAGCACCACTCCCATCGCTAAAGGTAAGAAGGTGGCGAGAACCGTCCATTTCATGCTACGTGTTTCTTTCCAAATCGTGTAGATCGTCGTCGAGCAGGGGTTGTGAACCAAACTAAAGAGCATCACGTTCACCGCAGTCAGCACGGTCCATCCACCCGCTTCCAAGATTCCCTTGGTCGCATTGGTCGATTCAAGTTCAAACATCACGCCGGCACCCTTCCCGGAATCATGCATGCCAAAAACCAAGACCGTCAACATCAAGATCGTTGGAATCACAATCTCGTTCGCTGGGATCGCAATGAAGTAGGCAAGCAAGATAATACCATTGAGTCCGATCAGTACACCGAGGGGGTCCAGCCAGTGGACAAGATGTTCGGCCAAGGATGCGTCGCCCCATGTCAAGTTTGCCGTCAACCAAATGACGGCACCTGCCGGTGCCGCAAACACGATCGCTCGCCAGAGGACAAAAATGGTACGGTCGATCAAGGAGGTGTAAAGCGTTTGCAACAACCGCGGCGGGCGATACGGCGGCAGTTCCAAGTGAAAGATCGAGGCTTCACCTTGCAGAACCGTTCGCGACAACAACCACGACACCACAAAGGTCAGCAGGACACCCAACAGGGCCACAAAGAGCACCGCGGTTGCTGCGACCAACCCCGCCAAGTAGGAGGGAACCAGTGCGCCGAAGAAGATCGTTGCCAACAAGATCTGAGTCGGCCAACGACCGTTGCAAAGGGCAAAGTTATTGCTGATGATCGCAATCAGCCGCTCACGTGGGCTCTCGATAATTCGCGTCGCGATCACTCCCGCCGCATTGCAGCCTAACCCCATACACATTGTCAGCGCTTGTTTGCCATGACCACCCGCGCGTTTGAACAAGTGATCGAGGTTGAAGGCAACACGCGGCAAATATCCAAAATCCTCAAGCAAAGTGAAGAGCGGAAAAAAAATCGCCATCGGAGGCAACATCACGCTGATCACCCATGCCGTGGCCAGATAAACGCCATCGATCAGAACGCCCGATAACCACCATGGCATTCCGATCGTCGCTGCGACAGACTTCAATTGCGGGTAAACGGTATCGATCAAGATAGAGAATAGAAAGGCGGAGGGAACGTTTGCGCCGGCGATGGTCAGCCACAGCACGACGGCCAACAACAGAATCATGACAGGAAATCCCGTCCAACGGCTCGTCAGGATTTGATCCAATTTTCGATCAAACGCTGGCCCATTTTCGTCGCCGCTGCGCGTCACGGTCGCGTCTGCGATCTTACCCGCCTTGGCAAAAATGGTTTCCACCAAGGAATCGTGGAAGCCAGCACCGAGTTGCCAACGCAAGGAGGAAGCGAGTTTCAGAATCTGCTCTCGCGATCGACTTTCCTCGGCAGTGATCGAATCCGCGGCTCCCACAAGCTCCCCACAACGCACCGCTTCGGCAACACGCTCATCGCCATCAAGTAACCGCAGGGCAACCCACTGGGCATTTGCCAATTCGTGGTCGACCGCACACAGCTGTGTGGTAAGTTGCTCAATCGCACCGCGCAGTTCGTCGGACCATGTCTGAATTCGAACCGGCTTACAGATGAGCTTCCCCGTTGCAACCGAGTGAATCGTGGCAAGCAGCTTGTCCAAGCCCTGGTCAAATCGTGCGCTGGTGGGCACAACGGGGACGCCAAGTTCCTCCGACAATTGATCAACATCAATGGTCAATCCGTGACGCCGTGCCTCGTCCATCAAGTTCAAACAGAGCACCACACGATCGGTTATCTCCAGCACTTGCAGTGCGAGGTTCAGGTTCCGATCCAATCGAGTGGCATCGACGACAACAACGGTCACGTCGGGACGCCCGAAAAGCAAAAAGTCCCGCGCGATCTCTTCGTCATAGCTTGTCGCCATTAACGAATACGTGCCGGGCAAATCAACAAGTCGATACCTCAACCCCTGGTGGGTAAGACTGCCTTCGGCGCGGGCAACGGTCTTGCCAGGCCAATTGCCGGTGTGCTGCCGCAGTCCCGTCAACGCGTTAAACACGGTGCTCTTGCCCGTATTCGGATTGCCACCGAGCGCGACGACCAAGTCGACGTTGGAATCCGTTTCGAGCACTTGTTGCGTGCCAATCTTCACGGGCATCGCTTGTGGATTGGCGGGACACCGGTCGCAAGGGGATCGAGCGAATTTCATGGTTCGACTCGTCGTGGTTCGATTTGAATCATGTTTGCCTGCTCACTTCGCAAGGCAATCACAGCACCGCGAATCCGGTATCCCGTTGGATCGCCTGCCGGGCTCTGCATGACCGATGTCACCTTCGTTCCTGGAACAAGGCCAAGGTCCAAGAATCGCTGCCGCTGAATGCCTTGGCATCTTGGCGACAACCCCACCACACGCCGCGACTCGCCCACAAGGAGCGAGGAAAGTCGTTCCACGGGCCTTCTTGGTGCGTCGGTCGTGTGAGGAACGACCCAGACATTGGCCGCCACAACAGGCGCCATCGTCTGTTCTTGTCCGTCAATCTCCAATCGGACTCCTTCGGAAGATCGATCGAGCAAGTTGACTTGTTGATTCACGGTTACGCCCTTCTCTCGAAGTTGAGCGTAAACAGCCTCTGGTTCATCTTCGACATGCACCACCGTCAAGGACGAACCCGCCGGATGATCCGACAGCGGGGAGCCACGATGCTCGGGAAGCTCGCCATCAGGCGTGGGAATGGGGTCGCCGTGAGGATCAAAACGAGGGTTGCCCGTTTCATGCGCGATCCGTTCCACCTGCTCCGGCGATGTCGTGTGCTCTCGCCGATCCGCTTCATAGTGCCAATGAGACTCCGGTAACCCCGTGCGTTGGGCCAGATACGTTTCCCACAAACGGTGGATTCGGATCATGCGAAGTGCGTTGCGCCGTCCCTCGTCGGTCAATCGCAAACCCGCCTCTTCACATCGCAACAACTCCATCGCCTCAAGCCGGGCGGTCAAATCGACCACCCGATCGGCATCGGTCTGTAGCACCCCGGCTAAGCTTTGCAGTGTCGCCGTGGAGCCATGGTATTCACAATCATAGAGGTGCTTCAGCGCATCCTCGATCACAATCCGCTCGTTTTGTCGCAGCGAACGATAAAGCCGAGAAACCGAGTGAAGCTTGACCCACAACAGCACGCAGAGGGCGAACGTCAGAACAATGCAAATCAGTAGGACGGGGGGGCTTAACATCTCTTGGACGGCGCGTTTTGTTTACTTGACACGAGTCGCTGTCGCGGGTTCGTCAGCCATTCCAGGCGGTAATTCCATGATTCGAATTTTGCGAAAATGAATCTCTCGACCTTCCGATTCAAGGCAGAGGTAACCCTTCTTTACCGAAGCATCACGAATTCCATTGACGAACTTCCCGTTGACCGAAAGCTTGACGTTGCCGTCGACAGCTACCACCACATAGTGATTCCATTGGCCAACCCCTTTGCAGCGGTTTTCCACCGACTTGCTTCGTGTGCCTCGCGGGTTCTCCGGAACCGCCGTCATCCCTCCGACTGGAAAAAGCTCACCATGCACATAGGCGATGGGAGGCAAGGATCCGTCGGCACGACGGTTCTGATTCACCCAGTCGAGTTCTAACATCTGAACTTCCATGCCCATCGGCAAAGGATCGTCCTCCGTCGTCTCCGCATCGGACCAGAGAAACACACCGGAATTACCTCCCGGTTGCATGTGTCGCCACTCGATCTCCAAAACGAAGTTTTCGTAGTGCCGATCGGACCGCATCACACCGATGGGTTGCCCCGTGCAAACCAACAATCCGTCTTTGACGCTCCACGTGTCCGGCGAGGTGTTCACATCGACCCACCCGCTCAAATCCTTGCCATTGAACAGGTCACGAAACTGCAATTCTTGAGCAACGGTTTCGAAGCAGTGAACCACTGCGAACCAGACGCACACCGAGGCGATCAACACGCGACGGAAACAAATCATGCTCGGATCACTCCTTCATCTCGATCGGCTGCACGCTGCTCAGCGCGTCGCCCTGGATGACCGCAGCTGCAGGAGCCTTCGCAGGAAACAGCTTCTGAATCACGTTGCCATAGATCTTGATGCCCGACCCAATCGTGGCGACCGCCAATGCGATTACCAAAACGAGATTGAACACCACGCGTGTCCAACCAGATCCGACCGCGTCGCCGATGTAGCTGCGTTTGTTGTTCATGATCAAGAAGGCGAAATAGGCGATCGGAAGCATCGTAAAGCAGACAGCGGATGCCGCCACAGGAAACCAGATTGGCAGCGATGAGATCACACCGAGAATCCCGATGGCGGGAACCAGGGCAAACATTCGAAACCGAGATTTGGTTTGTTCGAGCCCGAACATTTCGCAGAAGGTGAAACCACACACGACCATGTGAGTGCTGATTGCACCGCAGGTCATCCCGATCAAGCCAAGGTCGAAGATCACCCGGCCCGCGTTTTCACCGAGCACGCCGCTGAGCGCTTTCGCCGCGCCAAGTGGCTTGATGGTCGTATTGACAACATCGGCTCCGTCATAAACGCCACCCACCTTCATCGCGATGATGACAAGCGACGTGACGAGCACGAACGGCAAGAACATCGTCATGCCCAAGTCCCAACGAGCGAGCTTTTTGTGATCCTTACCCCAACCCTTCTTCAGCAACGAATACGGATACAGGAACGTCATATTGATTCCCACGGCCGCGCCGAGCATCCCAAGAACTTGAGTGACGGTGCTGTTGTTCATCGTCCCGTCTGGGTTCCAAAGGTTTGGAATGCCATACCATCCAATGAAGCCTTTGAAGATCTCACCAATATCGCCGGCGACAACATCGATCTTGGCGACGACCACCATCCCAAACATTACCACGACCAGTGCAATACAGCCTCGCAGGAACCACTCATAGACCCGTACACCTCGAGAATCACCGCCGTAGTTGAACGTGGTGACGATATTGATACACAGAATCAGTAGCCCGATTCCAAAGCTGACCATCAAGCCAGCTTGGGTGAACCCGAGCCCCATGGGTGTTTCACTCCGAGCGCTAGCCAACGCTTCGTTCGCTGCAGCAATTTGAACCGCATCCTTTGTCTTCTGAGCCTCTTCGATTAGGGCATTTGCCGACCCAATTTCAGGTGGCGTGCTGACGATCCCTTGTAGATCCCCAAGGTCGCGTGCGGCACTGGCGGCAAGGCCGTACTGGGGAAAGTGCCAAATGATCGACGACATGATGGTCCCAAGTGCCCATAGAACAACGAGCCATTTTCCGATCTCGCGACCAAACGATTTGTAGGGGCGTTCGCCGGTCGTCAGCACCACGTTACTGAGCGCGCCGAGCATCATGACGCCTAAAAACATCGCGACGGGTTGGACCCACAATAATTTGTAACCGAAGGATGCACCCGCGATCACCGATGCCGCCGCACTGCCAGCGCCGAGCGTCATCGCACTTTGCAACAGTCCCGGCCCCGTGCGTTTGATGTAGCCGAGCGCGGAAGTCGCAAACGGTTCTGAATTGAGTCGCTGCAACTCTGCAACTTCGGCTTGCATTCGTTCAGTGGTCGAATTGCCGGCCGTTTCTTGTTCCGCCATCGCTTCGTTCCTCGAATATGACTGCTGGGGATAATGACATGGGGGGTCTAGGGAGGGGGGCACCCCGGTCGTTGTGCCGGTTTGCTAGAATAGCAGAAGCGTGAACGCAAAGAAACGGTCCTATGCACCGTGGACCACTCGTGATCCCCTTCATAATCTCACTCACCCCCGACCCAGCCCAGGAAAAACGGATGCCTCTTCGAAAACACCGTCTCGCCCTCTTCATGAGCTTCTTTATCGCCTCGATTGCGTCTGCCCCGTGCCAGGCTCAGTCCCCTGCGACCGAACCGGTCCACCGTCCGTTTTTTGCCTTTGACAACGGAGTCGGACGTGGAAGCTGGACGCCGCAACAGCAAGCCGAGTTACTTTCCGAGCTCGGTTATGCGGGAATGGGCGGCACCGGACTCAACGGTTTGCCAGAGTTTCTCGAAGCGATGCGGCAGCGAGGCTTGAAACTCTTTAGCACTTACATTCCCGTCAATGTGGCGGATGACAAGAACCCCTATGATCCGAAACTGCCTGACGCGATTCGCGAGCTCGCCGGAAGCGGAACGGTGCTTTGGGTTCACGTCCATGCCGACTCGGCTTCAGGCAAGGCTGCGACAGGCCAGATGGATGATCGAGCGGTGGACGTGTTACGCGGAGTCGCAGACATGGCCGCGGCCTCGGGGATCGAGGTCGTTTTGTATCCGCATAACGGGTTGTACGTTGCCACCACCCGGGATGCGGTCCGATTGGTAACGAAGATCGACCGCCCGAACGTCGGTGCTTCATTCAATCTATGCCATTTCCTAAAGCAGAACGATGAAACCGACCTGGAGGCGTGCTTGGCGGAAGCGGCACCCTACTTGAGGCTCGTCAGCATCAATGGATGCGATTCCGGCGAGACCAAGAAGATGAACTGGGATCGACTGATCCAAACGCTTGATTCAGGATCCTTTGATGTTAGCCGAGTCATGGCCTTACTGGATCAGCATCATTATGACGGTCCCGTCGGCCTTCAGTGCTACCAAGTCCCAGGCGAGATCCCAACAAACCTAAAAAGGTCCATGGCTGCTTGGAAGCGATTGAACGCTGATCGTTAGCATCGCGGGATCAATAACTAGAGCACTTCCATAAAACACGTAGGTCCGGTTCCCACCGGACTACCTCGATTCGGCCGGTAGGAACCGGACCTACATCCCATGTCAATTTTTGAAATGCTCTAATGTAGATGGGGATGAAATGCTCGCTGCAGAGTAAAACCAAGTGATATCTAACTTCCCCTGATTTCACTCGGAGCAACGAGCAATGTCGAAAATAACCTATCACGTCGGACTGGACTATCACCAACACAGC
>NZ_SJPV01000029.1 GCF_007860135.1 Novipirellula artificiosorum | reverse complement strand
GTGACCTTAGACGTTCATCAACCGACTGAGATTCTAAAACCGAAGCACTCATGCACCCCCAAATAGAGAATCCCGCCACTCACCGCCAGATCAACTCGCTCTCACCACAACTTCCGCGAATGCTTACATTGAGTCAAAAACAGACTGCGCACGCTGG
The DNA here is from genome assembly GCF_007860135.1 of Novipirellula artificiosorum. Taxonomy (NCBI): domain Bacteria; kingdom Pseudomonadati; phylum Planctomycetota; class Planctomycetia; order Pirellulales; family Pirellulaceae; genus Novipirellula; species Novipirellula artificiosorum. The sequence continues at coordinate 30,116 of NZ_SJPV01000029.1, read as the reverse complement.
AGTGGTAGGCTTTAGCCGATTCAGCAAGGATCCAGCCGCAATCGGCTAAAGCCTACCACTCCAACGAATCATCTGGGCTAGCAACGAGCTGGAATCTCGGTAAGGCAGCGCTCGCCGAAAAAAATCGTAGTGGTGTCTTGTAGCCGCCAATGACTTCAATGACGTGGCGACTAGCTGGACAGCGCCACTTTGGACCGGAAACGTTGCAAATACAAGCACGAAGCGCAAGCGAGTGGGTTTTGACGGAAGTGATTCACTCGCTTGCGCTTCGAGCTTGTTGGAAGATAGAAGTGGGGCTGTGCAGCTCGTGGCTACCACGATTAAAATCGCCGCAAAACAGCGTCAAACGCGGGGGTAATTGACATCGGGGCCTGCCTCACTCTCGGTCGAGTACATCATACCGCGACACATCCTGCCCCGGCATCCAATCTGCCATTTCGCGGCGGTATCCAGGCACGGTGGTGCGGAACGGGTCGGCATAGAGACCGATCTTGGCGAAGGGGATCTTTTCAAATCTGTCGAAATCCGAGTAGACGGCCGCATCCTCCCGCAGGGCTAGGTCCATCGCGGCTTGGTTGACGAAGCCGGGATCGTTCTCGTACGTCTTTCGATCCGCTGCTCCGTGGTTGTTGCCGCAGGCGATCGCGATATTGTTGCGAACCTGCGAGCCTTCACCCGCGTTGACCCAGTAGCCGGTTTTGCAGTCCACGGCAATGTTATTGAAGATGTCAACACGGTTGTTTGTTTTGTTCTTGATGAGGAATCCGCAACCTCGTTTCGCCTTCGTATCCGAAGTGGTGGATATCGCAGTTCTCGACGCGATGTCCCGCCGGGACGTGCGGCTCCGATCCAGCGTCCCCGCCCGACAACCCGACACCGCCTGCTCCGAGTGCGTAGAGGTCGCAACTCTCGACGACATGGTTCGCACCACCTTCAATAACCACACCGTACTTGGCGACATTGCGGACGGTGCAACTGCGAAGTGCGTTTTTGTTACCGTTGACGACACGGACGCCATCGCCCAGCGTTCCTTCAATGGTGATGTTTCTGAACTCGATGTGATGTGCGTCTCTCACTTCGATGATGGGGCTTTCCATGTCGGAGATCAGGATGTCCGCGTTTGTAAGTGGTCCAGGGGGATAGAAGAAGAGCTTCTTGTCTTGGAAGTCGACGGCCCATTCACCGGGTTGATCGACCGCTTCAAGCAAGTTCATGACCCAATAGATTTCTTCACTTGATCCATCGGGACGATGGTACTTACTGCCGATCCCGTGTGACACGGGAACGGCCAACGTGACTGTCTGATTTTCGGTGTCGATCGCGCCGACCCGGACGGTCTCGTTCTGCCATACGACGCGCCAGTAACCCTTGAGCCAGACACCCCGGTCGAGAACCTCTTCCCACGCTGCATGTGCGGCCGCGTGTTCGGGTCGATACTCGAAGACCCCGGGACGCGGGCCCTCCCCGCTTTCGAGGGCGCGCTTCTGTTCGGGTGTGCCCTCGTCGTAGTACACCCGACAACTGCCCGGTTTCTCCTGGCCGCCGCCATTGACAACAACACGCTTGAGGGTCATCGCGCCGTGCTCGTTGGGATACCTCGAAATCGGCATGCGTTTGCTTTGGCAGTTGATGCTGCTTTACGCGATCTTAATTTCGTAGCCTTCCCGTTGTTTCCGGCTCATCATCGCGTTGGCTTCGTCATCTCCGATGAAACGTTCCGCATTGGGGTCCCATCGGAGTTTGCGTTCGAGCCGGAGGCCGATGTTGGCTAAATGGCACGCGATGGTGCTGTTTCCGACCGTCACGACATCCGAGATCGGCTTTTGACCCGTCTTGATGCAATGGAAGAGATTCCCCATGTGCGACTGCTTAACGCCGGTCCAACTGGCGGCGTCGAATTCACCGAAGTTGGCATAGTTGTTCAGTTGGACATCTGGCAGCCCATAAGGACCATCGTACAAGCCACCCGCTGCGTCACGAATCTCTTTGTTCCATTTCGGATCTGCCGTGATCTTGTTGACCAAGTTACCGACAAGTTTTCCTCGGTTGACGAAAATCCGTTCGCGATCACCTTGTAACAAGATCCCATTGGTTTTCTCGCCGCCATCCTCAAAAATCAGCCTGGTGCCGTTTTCGAATTTCAAGGTGCCGCGGAATGTCTGCGCCGTATTGAAACAGTTTTCACGTGAATCATGCACGCCACTGCCTTCAATCTCCACGGGCCCCGTGCCGATGGCGCCCAATGCCCACTGAGCGATGTCGAGATGATGCGCGCCCCAATCGGTCAGCTTGCCACCCGAGTATTCATACCACCAGCGAAACGAACCATGGCATCGCTGTGAGATGTAGGGGACGAGCGGTGTTTGACCTAACCACCGATCCCAATCGAGTCCTTTGGGCACAGGCTTGACCTGGAAGGGACCGCCCGAATTGCCCTTTCCCAGGTAGCAAGTCGCGGTCAGGTTGTCACCAAGGATACCGCTCTGCGCGATAGCGATCGCTTCACGGAACCACTGACAACTTCGCTGTTGGTTGCCGACTTGCAACGTGCAGCCAGATTTCGCTACTGCTTTGCGAAGGACCTTCACTTCGTCGATCGTCAAGGTCATTGGCTTTTCTCCGTAGACGTGCTTGCCCGCGAGCAGTGCATCGACGTAGATCGGTGTGTGCCAATGGTCAGGAGTCGCACAGATGACAACATCAATATCATCACGTGCAAGCAACTCGCGATGGTCCGTGTAGACATCGAGCTTGCGTTGTCCGTCGCCATTGAGAGCGGGATTTGCTGCGTAACGTTCGGCGCGCCCGCGATCCACATCGCAAACCGCGACGAAATCACCATGCTCCGAAGCCAGCTTGGAGTCATCCCGCCCCTTCCCGCCGCAACCGATCATTCCCAGTCGCAAGCGACTGTTCTTATCGTCGGCAACGACTCGATGACTCGTCCAAAAATAGGGTGTCATGGCCGCCGAAGCAGCAGCGGTCCGAAGAAAATCTCGTCGAGAAACGGTCATGGGGCGGCGCGGCCGCAGCGAAGCGAGCTTCCGCTCGGAGGGGCTTTGGCCCGCTCTCGTTGTTCGCTGGAATCGTGTTGCGATAGCAACAAACTCATTGGTAATTGACATAGGTCACCGTTCTCGTCTGAGGGGGGGCTGAAAGGTGGTGTGCGACCGATTGTCGCTTTCGTTGCAGATCCGTTTCAATACTCAGCGTCGCAACACTTTCTTAGCCGAGTGTTGCGATGGGTTTCGATCGAGTGTTATCTTAGTTGATATGCCCGACGTCACACAGATCCTCTTCAACATCGAAAATGGCGATCCGTCGGCAGCGGACCAGCTGCTGCCATTGGTCTACCAAGAGCTTCGCAAACTGGCCGCAGCTAAGCTCGCCAAGGAAGGGGATGCCCATTCCGTGCAGCCCACCATGCTCGTCCACGAAGCCTATCTCCGGCTGGTCGATGTAGACCAACCGCCGCATTGGGACGGACGGGGGCACTTCTTCGCAGCAGCGGCCGAGGCGATGCGGCGCATCCTGGTGGAGAATGTTCGATCCAAACGACGAGTCAAACGGGGAGGGCAGTTTCAGCGGCAAGATTTTCAGGAAGCGAACTTTGCCGCTGGCGATGTCCGTGATCCTGACGAGTTACTGGCCGTCCATGAGGCGTTGGAATTGCTGGCGGTGAAGTCACCGCGAAAGGCTGAATTGGTCAAATTGCGATACTTTGTCGGATGCACGCTGGTTGAAGTAGCCCAGATTCTTGGGGTCGCGCAAGCCACCGCCGAGGACGATTGGCGATATGCCAAGGCGTGGTTGCACCGCCAACTTTCGCGTGAGTAGCCACCCACCTGAGGAGCTTGTTTCCATTTCTTCAAGAATGCGACAAGGGTTCTCACCTGATTTGGCGCATTGATTGATGAAGGCATCTGACCATCATCATCTGAGTTGGGAGACATCGATGAACGAAAGCGAAATTTTCAATGTAGCCGCTGGCTTGCCGCCCGAGCGTCGAGGCGTCTATTTGGACGACGTCTGTGGCGGAGATTCAAAGAAGCGCGACGAAATCGAATCCTTGTTGCGCGCTGACGGCGAAGCAGACAGCTTTCTGGAAAAGCCGGCGATGCAAATAGGGGAAACAGAGGCTCATCAGCCCATCACCGAAGGGCCCGGCAGCCTCATCGGGAGGTATCGATTGATGGAGCAAATCGGCGAAGGAGGATTTGGCCTCGTGTTTGTGGCCGAGCAGACCGAGCCGGTCCGACGCAAAGTCGCGCTAAAAATCATCAAGCCAGGGATGGATACCAAGGAAGTGATCGCCCGATTTGAGGCAGAACGCCAGGCGTTAGCGCTGATGGACCATCCCAATATCGCCAAAGTTCACGATGCCGGTACCACCGAAAGTGGCCGTCCCTACTTCGTCATGGAACTGATCAAAGGACAACCGATCACGGACTATTGTGATGCGAAAAAGCTGACGGTTCGTGAACGCCTTGCGTTGTTCACATTTGTGTGTCACGCCGTGCAGCATGCTCATCAGAAAGGAATCATCCATCGCGATATTAAACCAAACAACGTTCTGGTCACCGAAATCGATGGCGAGGCCATGCCGAAGGTCATTGACTTTGGCGTCGCCAAAGCTCTCAGCACGCGATTGACCGACCAGACGATTTATACAGGCTTTCAGTCGATTATGGGGACGCCGCTGTATATGAGCCCCGAGCAGGCCAAGCTAAGCGGAGTCGATGTCGACACTCGCAGTGACATCTATTCTCTAGGGGTTCTTCTGTATGAATTGCTAACCGGCCAGCCTCCGTTCGACAGAAAACGCCTTACGCAGGCGGCGTTGGATGAGGTCTGTCGTATCATTCGGGAAGAAGACCGACCGACGCCGCGAGCTCGACTGAGCACTCTCGGCGCGACAGCGGAAACCGTCTCGGCGGATCGAAGAACCGACATGGCATCGCTTGGACGCTTGATTCGCGGTGACGTCGAATTGATTGTCATGAAAGCGATCGACAAGGATCGCAACCGGCGTTACGAAACCGCCAATGGACTCGCGACCGATGTTCGTCGGTATCTGAACGACGAAGCGATTGAGGCTAGGCCGCCTTCCAATGCGTACTTGTTGCGGAAGATATTCTCTCGGAATAAAACGCTCTTGGGCACGTCCATGGTGTTGCTCGCTGCCCTTTCAATCTCGATGGCTGGGCTGTGGATTGGTTGGCGAAAGTCGGTCGCGAACGCTGACCGTCTTCAAAAAACTGCTGACCGTCTTCAAAAGACTTCAGACGAGCTTGGTGACGTGATGACAGGCACGATTCTCAACTTTGCGCTCACTGGAGAAACGGAGGCGGCCATGGTGGCGCTAAGCACGGCCAGGAATTCTGAGTTTGGATTTGATGAGAGTCTGTTGTTGGCGTTAGAAGGCATGATCCATCTCTATTCTGATGATCCAAAGAAGGCTTTGGAATTCCTCAAGAAAGCCACCGATCGAGATCCAAACAGCTTTGCTGGTTGGGCAGCGACGTTCATTGTGACGAATCACCTCGGAGACTACGGAAAGAAATCCGACGCATTACGACGGATTGTCGACGTCAAGCCACGGACCGCTGCCGAGAAGCTCTTCTATTGCCAGGTCAGGGAGCGATCTGAGCCAGAAACTGTCGATAAGATGCTCACAGAGGTTCTGAAGTCCCAACCGCTATGGGGAGCAGCGCACCAACTTCGAGGCCGCGCGAGGATGGTGCTTGTAATGGACGAATTCGATCGCCCCGGTGCTGTTCAAAGAATCGAAGCCGCGCTGTCCGATTTCGAAGACGCGAATCAGCTTTCCTCGGCCGAATTGACTCGGACTCAGTATCTTTTTGCTCTGATTCAGGCTGCTGAATTTGCCAGAGATGCGTCGCTCGACGACCAGGCGAAGAAATGGACGGATCAAGCTGACGAAATTGCGCTGTCCCTCGGCCCCGTCACGAAAACCATCGAAGGTGATTCCTTTGTTGCGAAGACGAGCTTACTAGCCTTGAAGAATGATCAAGACGCACTGCGGACGGTTTGGAAAATTGTGTTGGAGCGATCCCCAACGCAAATATGGGGCGCCGAGTTGTTCGCAAAAGGCCGCATGGCTGAACTGAAGGAGTACGTCGACAAGATCGAAGAAAGCGGTACGATTTGGCCCGCCGTGGTGGAGATGTACTACCTTGCTGACACGGCGGCAACCGATGCAGATCGTTTGAAGGCCATCAAAGCGGTTTACGAGTCTACCTTTGGATGTACAGAGTACGCCACCGATGATCATTGGGTCGCAAGCGACGTCTATCTGTTGTTGGGGCGTCCGGATTTGGCTCGTGATGAAGCAAAGCGGACGCTGGAAAAACCAAACCTCATCTCTGAAACGTGGCTCCGAAGATGTCTCGAATATCTTGCCGAGCCGACGCCTTCCGCCGAGGCCAATTTCATCAAGGCCGCCGGTCCATTTGGCGATCGATTGGTTTCAGCGAATTACCACATTGGGATGGTTGCATTAGCCAATGGAAACCGCCAAAAAGCCAGGGATCATTTCGACAAGATTGAACACTATGGACGCATGGACTGGTGGTCCACCGCTTGGGGATACGCATTCAACGAACGGCTAAGAAAGGACCCAAAATGGCCATATTGGATTCCAAATTTGGAAGCCGAATGAGCCATTGTCGTCCCATCGTGAGGCGGACGCTCACAAGGCCGGAAAGAGAGGGCTTTGAGCGATTTGAACCATTGCATGAAACAACGACAAGTCGAGTTTCCGCGTCAAGCCTGGAGTGAAGCAATGGTACAAAGGCATTCCACCGCACGGCGTCCACAGATCGAATCCACCGCAGCGAATGTGAGGTAAGTGGATCGACTCAGGCAAAACAGTCTTGATCGTAAGCAGTATACCTGCCTAGCGGCTGATTGCCTGATAGCGTCATTTGCGATTCGGAGAATCGAACATGAATACCCCATCATCTGGCAACAACCCAAACGATTGTTTTGTATTCATGACGGTCCTTCACTGCATTCAGCGAAAATGCTAGACCACCCCAAAATTCACTACGGCGAAGCCGTTAAACTCCGAAGCCCAGGGTCGACGCGCAGCGGCGCACCCTGGGGGCCACGGTGTCGACATCGTTATCCTACGCCGCAGGCGTTGTACAAGGACGCAAGCGCCGATTGGTATCCTTTTGCGGCGTCGATGCCGTTCATTGTAAAACCTCTTCGAGTCATCCCGCTCGGTGTTGGCAAGGCAGTTCCGCAAGTTATAATCGAACGTCCCAAGAGGTTTCACAACGCGATTCTAGTGGAACCCTTTCAGGGTTCGGTTGGCGTTGAGGTTCAACAAATTCCAAGGCACGCTGCGAGACCTTGGGCTACGATGTTGAAGTCCTTGGGACGTCGATTAAGTTCCTGACGCCTTTGAATTTCAACACAGGAACGTTATCCCGAAGGGATTTTTGGCAATTAGCCGGTGGTCGCGCTAGCAGCACCACCGGAATACGAAAAACGAAGGTACCATCGACCCCGAAAGGTGTCGCAGCCCGCCTGGATTGATCTGCGACCCGCTGCGGGGTCGGAGGCTGGTTTGCATTTCCAACCCCGGATGCGCTCTCGCGATCCGGGGCTCATGGCTGAAATGCCTTTGGCATGAAAGACAACACAAATCCGTCCGTCATTTGTTTGCCGTCCTTCGGACTTCGTGAAATGAGTTTGTCGCGATACACCACGATTTGAAAGCAGCAATAAAGATGTGGGAAATGACAAGGTTCCTACCGGACGATTAGCGAGCCCTACCACGCGAGGTGATTTGCCGGTCAATTCTTTTTGATTTTCGACCAAGAAATCAAGACCTATGCTCGACGTCACTCAGATTCTCCATCAACTCGAAAACGGCGATCCCTCGGCGGCGGATCAACTGCTGCCGTTGGTCTACGACGAGCTGCGGAGACTTGCGGCGGCGAAATTGAATCACGAGAAGCCCGGCCAGACGCTGCAGGCAACGGCGTTGGTTCACGAAGCGTACGTGCGGATCGTCGACCAAACGACGCCACAGAAATGGGATGGGCGGGGACACTTTTTCGCAGCAGCGGCCGAAGCGATGCGGCGGATTCTAGTGGAGCGAGCTCGACAGAAGGCACGGCCGAAACACGGAGGGGATCGACATCGGGTCGTTCTCGACGAAGCTTGCCGCGACGAGCTTCCATCCCCAATCGATACACTGGCCATCCACGAAGTTCTTCAGCAGCTTGAACTCATCGAGCCCGACAAGGCGACGCTGGTCAAGCTCCGCTACTTTGCCGGTTTTTCGGTCGATGAAGCGGCCGATTCGCTAGGAATATCGCGTGCCACTGCGAAAAGGCATTGGGCCTTCGCCAAGGCTTGGCTGTATGCGCGACTGAGCGATGAGCAGGAATGAGAAAGAAGTTTCGCATTTTTGGTGAGTCCCTTTTTCCTGGAAACTCGCATTGATCTGTGGACGCACCCTTTCACGGAGACTGACCCAGTGAATTCTATTCAACCGGATCTCGAGAGTATTTTTAACGAAGCCATCACGATTGACGACCAGCAGGAGCGAGCCGCCTATCTGGATAGGGCATATCGCGGAAATCCTCAGAAGATCGAGGAACTGCAAAGAATGATCGCTGCCCATTTTGCCGCCGGCAGTTTTCTGGATCACGCGGCACCCGAACTCGATGCCACGATCGACTCCGACTCCAGCCTCCCACACGTTGGTCAGAGCATTGGCCCCTACAAGCTACGCGAGGAACTTGGTTCCGGAGGTTTCGGAGTCGTCTGGGCGGCGGAACAAGATAAACCGATCCGACGCAAGGTTGCCTTGAAAATCATCAAACCGGGCATGGATACTCGGGATGTGACGGCTCGCTTCGAGGCGGAGCGGCAGGCGCTTGCGCTGATGGACCACCCCAATATCGCTCGCGTTCTGGATGCTGGAACAACGGACAATGGTCGACCCTATTTTGTAATGGAGTTGATTCGGGGCGTCCCCATGACCCAGTACTGCGATGAAGCCAAACTTGATATCACACAGCGACTTGAGCTGTTCACGCAGGTCTGCAAAGCGATTCAACACGCGCATCAAAAGGGAATCATCCACCGCGACATCAAGCCATCGAATGTACTGGTGACTTTGCATGACGGTAGGCCGGTCCCCAAAGTCATCGATTTTGGCATCGCCAAGGCGCTCAATCAGCGATTGACCGACAAAACGATCTACACGCGAGTGCACCAGGCAATTGGGACGCTGGCCTACATGAGTCCCGAGCAGGCAGAATTGAGTGGCCTGGACGTGGACACTCGCACGGACGTTTACGGGCTGGGAGTGCTGCTGTACGAATTGCTTACCGGCACGACACCCTTTGACACCAAGCGACTGAACGAAGCAGCCCTTCACGAGGCCTGCCGCATTATTCGCGAAGAGGAACCGCCAAGAGCCAGCAACCGCATCAGTACACTCGGAGAGACCGCGACGGCAGTATCCATACACCGAAGCAGCAGCCCCGATGAACTGGCCAAGCAAGTGCGCGGCGATCTTGACTGGATCGTGCTGAAATCTCTCGACAAAGATCGGACTCGCCGATACGAATCCGCCAGCGCTCTTGCAAAGGACGTTGACCGGTATTTGACCAACGAACCGATTGAGGCGAGGCCTCCGACGACGGCTTACCGGCTACAGAAGTTTGTATCACGCAACAGGAAAACCGTGCTCGCAATCGCAGCCACGATCATGTTATTAATAGCGGGAATCGCCGTACTCGAATCCTCCAAACGCAAACTCGAATCCGCACTCAGCCAACTGCAAACGACCGCATACGAACAGGCGATGCTGGCTGCACTGATGGACGACAGGTCTAGTGCCGAGGAAGCGCTGGAGGTTGCGGCAACCGCAGGTGTGCCACTCAGAGATTTGGATGTCATTCGAGCCACGATCGCAATGCACAATGGTGAGTTTGACAAGGCATCACGTCTGGCGGATGGCGTCTTGAAGCAGGAAGACAACCACGTCGCTGCACGCTCCGTACTTGCGTTGTCACAGTTCTGGCAGGGCTACATAGACGCTGGTAGTTCACAAGTGGAGACTCTTTCAAGAATTGAGCCTAAAACGGAACTTGAGCATCTGCTGATGGCTCAGAGCGTGCAGCTATTTGAACCGGAGTACTCCAATCAACTCCTCGACCGTGCTGGGAACTTGAAGCATTCGCCCGTCGGCCTACTGCTTCAGGGCATTGATCTCGCAGAGCAGGCGGAGGACGGACGGAATCCGAGACTCGCAGAGGATGCGTTGTTTTTGTATCGATTTATTCCCGACAACCCCGGTGTCATGGGCTGGCGAGCGGCCGCTATTTCCCACCTGATTGGCTTGCAAGAAGACGCCGGCGAGATTGATGACTCGCTATTGACGCAAGCAGGGATTGTGGCGGATGCGATGGAAAAAATGGAAGCCAACCCTTTCCTCGACTACAACCAGTGGCAATTGTTACGAGCGATCGGCAAGCACGATGCGGCGTCTGCGGTCATAGCCAGATCAGGTGGTCGGGGATACTTCTCGTGGTTCATCGCCGTGGACTGTTTGACCCGTTTCGACTCAACAGAAGCCGCGCTGGGAGAATTCGACCGGGTCACCGGAAACGCAAATGACAATTACGTATCTATCGCGCGCGCCTTTCTTCTTCATGGCACACCTGGAGGACAACAAAAGATAAAACACTCGGTCAAAGAATTGGCTCACGATCAAGACGATGTTGGCCGGAAGTTTTCGTTACTCGCGTTTTGCCTTGCGGGTGACATAGACGAGGTTGCCCGTGTGGCATCTGAGAAGTCGATTGAAGTGAAGCCCGACCGTTTTGCAACCAGCGCATGTCTTGCGTATCTAGCAGATTCTTCATTGGGTGAAGAATGGCTGTTATCAAAATCTCCCAATGGATACGCCGCAACCAATGCTCACTTCACCATCGCGATGACGATGATGGCGAAAGGAGATCGCGCGGGTGCAATAAAACACTTCGGGCTCTGTCGCGAACGCATCATTCCCGGCAACATCGCATGGGAAATGAGCAACGCTTTCTACCAACGAATGACCGCGGATCCCAATTGGCCACACTGGCTGGCGGAGTCATCTGCAGATTGACCACTGTCCAAAATCCGAATTGCCTTTCACGTTCCGTCGTGACGAAGCCTATACAGCGGCCTGAACTGCCAGCGTACATTTCTGTCGGACTACGCGGCGAAGTCAACGGTGATCACGGGTGCTGGCGTTTCAGGGCACCCAAGAATCATGAAAGCCGCGGTATTCTTGAACCAGCGGCGTGCATGCGAAAGCAATTTCCATCACAATGTTGTCATGCAAGACGTCACACAAATCCTTTCACGCATCGAATCGGGTGACTCCGCTGCATCTGCTGAGCTACTGCCATTGGTCTATGATGAGTTGCGGAGACTGGCAGCGGTTCGCCTGTCCCGTGAAAAGCCAGGACAGACTCTACAAGCGACAGCATTGGTTCATGAAGCCTATTTGCGAATCGCAGGAGGTGAGAAATCAAACGGTTGGAGCGGACGTGGTCACTTTTTTGGTGCCGCAGCCGAAGCCATGCGGCGGATCATGGTAGAGCGAGCTCGGCACCGAAAAGCGGCGAAACATGGGGGCGAGTTTGAACGAGTCGAATTCTCGGAAAGCGATCTATTGGATGCCCATGCACCAGAGAAAATCTTGGAACTGAATGATGCAATCGATGCATTGGCGGCCGAAGATGCGGAGGCTGCCGAACTCGTCAAGTTAAGAGTTTTTGCCGATTTCTCGGTCGATGAAGCAGGTAAAATGCTCGGTTTCTCGCGAACAACGGCTTACCGGCACTGGTCCTATGCGCGTGCTTGGCTGAAGGACTATATGGAGGCTGGGGCGTAAACCACGATAGGATTCGAGCGGTGGGAGCTGATCGTTTGGCTGTATTGACGAAGCGGGTCCTGAAGATGCCCATTTTTTTCTTCCAAAAGCTGGGACGAATTCGAATGCATTTTCGCACTGCTCTTTAGAAGCGATGGGACTCATACAAAGAAAAGGAGCACAACATGGGCGATTCGGCAAACCGAACCAAAGAGATTTTCCTTGCCGCAATGTCGATTGAGCAAGTGGAAGATCGTGAGAAATACGTTGACGATCAATGCGGCGATGACTTGCAGCTTCGGAATCGAGTCGAGCGTTTGATCGCCGCCGCCGATGCACCGGATAGTCTGTTGGACCGTACCGAATCGGTGGTATCGCAGGCGCCGCTCGATGAATGCGGCAAGATCGTCGGCTCCTACAAGATTTTGGATCGGATCGGCGAAGGCGGAATGGGCAGCGTCTACCTGGCCGAGCAAAAGCAACCAGTCAAACGGCGCGTCGCGATCAAACTGATCAAACCCGGAATGGATTCACGCCAAATCGTGGCTCGCTTCGATGCCGAACGTCAGGCGTTGGCGATGATGGATCACCCGAATATCGCCAAAGTGCTCGAGGCGGGAACTGCTGACGATGGCCGCCCCTACTTTGTGATGGAATTGGTGAAGGGGGTGTCGATCATCGAGTTTTGCCAACAGCACAAACTTTCTCCGCATGATCGGCTGAAACTGTTCATTGAAGTCTGCAGCGCCGTCCAGCACGCTCATCAAAAAGGGATCATTCATCGCGATCTGAAACCATCCAACATTTTGGTGGCGATGTTTGATGATGTGCCCACTGTGAAAGTGATTGACTTCGGTGTCGCCAAAGCGATCAACCAAGATCTGACCGAGCGAACGATGTTCACGCAAATCGGCCAGATCATCGGCACCATTGAATACATGAGCCCCGAGCAGGCTCAGTTCAACCAACTCGACATCGACACCCGCAGCGACATCTATTCGTTGGGAGTCCTATTGTATGAACTTCTCACCGGCATGACGCCCTTTGACAAGGATCGTTTGCGTTCGGCGGCGCTAGACAACGTGTTGAAGATCATTCGAGAGGAAGAGCCACCGAAACCGAGCACGCGAGTCAGTACGGCACAGAAAGCGGGGATGGTTGCGGGCGGGCAAGGCGATCCAGGAAAAGGACGATTGTTTTCGATGCTCCGTGGCGATCTTGATTGGCTGATCATGAAGGCATTGGCCAAGGAACGCGATCGCCGCTACCAAACCGCCAGTGCGGTGGCAGCCGATGTACAACGTTACTTGGACGGTGAAGCCATCGAAGCTCGCCCGCCGTCGACACGTTACCGTCTTTCAAAATTTGTGCGGCGAAATCGCAGTTCCGTGGTTGCGGGACTCCTCGTCAGTTTGATCCTGGTAGGAGCAACCGTCGCATTGACTCTTAGTTTGACCGAGGCGTTACGACTTCAGGGCAAGCTGAAAGACGCCCTGATCTACCGTGCAGTCATTGATGCGATGGCAGGAAACATTGAAACGGCTTGCGATTCAATCGACGAGATTGGTGACCGCTCATCGGAAAAATGGAAAACGACATTGCGAGCACTCAACAATGTTCATAACGGAAACGCTGAAGCAGCCGTTGAGCCGATGGAGAAACTCTGTGAGAGCGAACCCGACAACGTTGTTGCTGGATCGATTCTTGCCGCAGCATACGATCGGAGTTATCAGTCAAAAGACAAGGAGGAAAAAATCATGCAGCTGAACACCTTGGAGCGGACAAATCCACTCGAGGAGTTATTGTATCAATCAGTTCAATCGGTCTTTTTTGAACCTCAGTCGGCGACAGAGCAGATTCAGACACTGGTTGATGAACACAACTGGGAACTTGCTCGAGTTCTTCTGGCCAAGGCGAAAGTCTACCTAGCGATCGACACGAGTGACTGGGAGGAAGCAGCAAGAGCCGCTGAACTCATTCAGGATTCCAAGAAAAGACTACCACCCCTCCAAACAACCTACTCGGTCGAGCTAATGGCCAACCTTACGGCATATTACCTTGCTAAACCGGAAATCACGGAGTCGAGAACATGGCTAGAAGATGCGGATGCCGCTGCAGCCATTTTGGAGGAGCAGTATCCGCTCGCTTCTGTTCCTGAATTGGCGGCGTACTATTTGGTTCGTCGTGATGCGCCGGAACGAAGTATGGAAATCGTGCGAGAGTTCGCTACATCCACACAACTTGACGCCTGTTTTCTTGGTCTCCAACTTCTCACCGGAGACTACAGCGATCGGGGTGAGGGAGTCCCTTTCTCTTCCTATATCACAATCGAAACAGTAAAAGACTTGGATCGGGCAGCCGAATCAATTCGAAATGAAATCAAAGACTACGAAGGCGTCTCAGTTCGTACGGTATGGGGAAGAACTCCGCTTTGTGCATGTGGAGAGCAAGAGAAGGCAGATACAATCCGGGTTTGGCAACAAATGCTTGAAGATAGCGAATCACTGTTGTGGAATCTTGAATATGCGTTAAATCTGCTCTCCGGAAACTGGGCTCTTGAGGACGGGCTCGAGAAAGCCGGAGATTCACGAATCAAACAATCCTTGGTGCATTTCGCGGTCGGAACGCGCGCCCTGTACATCGAGAAAGATCGGGAGAAAGCAAAACGACAATATGAGGCTTGTGAGAAATTCAAACTGTTCGACGTCGACTACTACTACTTGACGCGAGCCTATCTCAAACGTTTTGAAGATCCTGATTGGCCCCATTGGATTCCCCGTGAGGAATCCGAATAGGACCGGTTTCCACTTGCCGCGTCCTATCTCTTGTGGCCGGTGGGAACCGGCCCTACTCAATTGGCGGTCTGTTACTCAACGGATTTTGCGACGTTCTTGTAGACCATTTCCTGGTCGTCTTGTTGCCAGATAGCAGTCCACTCGCGTCCCGTTTCCGTGAACTTCAGCACACAAGTGCCTTCGCGTTCAATTCCGTCGCCGAACGTCGCGATGAAGGTGCCTTCCCATTGCTCGTCGGTGATCTTATCCAGTGGATAACGTATGTTTGAACACAATCCAGTTGTGTCAAACCATCGTTCGACAAGTGCATTTCCATTAGAATCCCAACCGCAAGTCCCATTTCCAAATACCGATTTGCCGTCCTTGACATGCACCGATGAAATGACAACCGTTTGACCACCCGGAAGCCAAATCCGTTTGTCACATCCAGTACTGGGGGTATCATCGGTTTGCTTGCTAGTGATCGACGATGTGCCAATGAACGATTCCATTGCTTTGATCGCCTTCTCGGGAATGACCTTGCTGCCACCGCGCTGGCGGACCCAGGTCATCGTGTCTTGGGTTCGTTCACCGGTCGCCGTGACGATGTCTCGCGAGTTGACCAGTCGATCATCTCCCACGATCTCGGTTTCGATATGGAGTTTGGATCCATCGGAAGCGTTGAACCAATCATGGGAAAAGGAGCCGGGCTTTGGTGAGTCGGTTCTCGATACAATGACCTTTCCGTCCTTAGGGAATCCCCACCATGTCATCTGGTCGGTTGTAGGATCGACACCAATCATGCATACCGACGATTCGCTATCACTATGCGTCGTCAGCTTGAGTAGCTTCTGGTCCTCAACCCACTGATAGTAGTGCACCGTATTTGTTTCGTCACCTTCGGGCGTCCACACACCGCCGACCGCATAGTTGCCCCAAGCTTTGAAGGCATCTTCGGCGCTCCGTTTTTCATCTTCCGATTTGCCGATGCGTGTCCAGATATCATGACGCTCATCGTCGGCTTCGTCGCCAGACGTACTTGATCCATCGGCAACAAAAGAGTTGCTGTCGTCGGCGAACTTGAATGTGCCTTTGTAAGTTGTCTTGGTGCCATCCGCGAGAGAGCCTTGGCCGATCTCCACCCAATGATCATCCTCTTTATAGTAGACGTTGTGATTCACCGTGCCATCGGGGAATAGGACGATGCTTTTGATCTGTTTTGCAGACGCATCGAAATAGACGGTCCAGTCCAGGGATCCCGTGTCCGCGGTCAAGACTCCGCGAAAACTCTTGCCATTAGAGACGGGTTTTGATTCCGCCAACATGGTTACTGTCTCGCCACGCTTTCCCATGCCCTCCAAATCGCGAACCCAAGTTACCTTTCCGGTCCAGTGGCCTTCGAACAGATTTGCGAGTTCTTGAAAATCTGAAAGCGTGCTTTGGTGGGCCTTCAAGCGAGTGTTTTTCTCGACCCCATTACTTGAAACTCCATCAGCGGTGAAATTCCACTTGCACAAATAGGAATCGTCAGACGTCTTTGTGATCGTGACATTGCCATTGTTGTTGGGATCAGCGACATCGGCGAAGTCAAACTTGCCAACGAGAGTCTTGTCATCTTTGACTTCATAGACAATTCGCCAGCGGGTTCCGTCGGAGGCCGAGGCGTATTCGAAAAGTTTCTCGCCTCCGGCCTCGACTCCGGTGATCATCGAATACTCGCCCCATTCGCAGGTGCCGGTGGAATAGAAAGCGGTGCCTCCGGCAACAAGATTTCCGCTCCACTGATACGTGTTTTGAGTCTTTCCATCTTCCGTCCACTGAGTGCTTTCGCGAACCCAGTCGCCTTGGAAGAATTTTAACCACTGAGCGATTGCATCCTCTGCAGACGCACCTGACGACATGAGAGCTGTCATTGCGACAAAAGCCGCAGCAATACCAAGAACGCGTTTCATAGGTCGAGTCCCCGCAAGAAAGAGAAGTTCATCTGACTAAAACGCGCGCCGTCAAACATGGGTGTCTGGGGCAGGAGAATGAGGCAGATAGGAAAACACGAGTGGACGTGGCATTCTATGAAGGGGTTTTGGAAAAATTCTTCAGAAAGGATGAACTCGTCCACCATTCTTTTGTATCACAATTCTTGGCGTTCGTGGTTACTGGTAAACGAAAATCGGATTGAATCAACACGCCCCCTTGCGCCCGTTTCGGCAAGAACGACAAGCCTGTCTTGACACCGAAAGACCACTGTACTACAACTGTGTACTTTGAGGGGTGGTTGCGTGGCAAGCAGCGGAATGAGATCTGTATTGCGCAAGTTCTATCGCCGCAGTATTGAACAGCCCTCCCATCGAGCGAGGGCGGATACTGAGTACTCCTCCCCGTCACTTAAGTCAGAGACGTCCCTATGTACATCCGCATTGAACGAGGCTCTTCAACACCCATCACGCGACAGATCGCTGAGCAGATTCGTTCTCAGTGCTTGGCGGGTGTGCTGAAATCAAATCAGTGTTTGCCTTCGGTGCGGCAACTTGCTCGCGAGCTGGCTGTGAATGTGAATACGATCGTACGAGTCTACGAACGTTTGGCTTCCGAAGGGTTGTTGGAGATGCGGCACGGCGAGGGCACGTTTGTTCTCCCGCGGTCGGCTGCGTCGCAGGACGCAAACAGACTGGATGAGCAGCGAAAGCAATTTGCACGCGAGTTTGAAGCGGTCATTCGGCGGGGGCTCTTGCTGGGGCTAACGACCACCCAACTGCGAGGCATGCTGACGTCAGCTGCATCGGAGGCTAGGGCTCAGATTCATCATCAGACACAGGTGGAGAGAAACGATGAGTGATTCGACGATTCATGTGGATCGAGTGACCAAGTCATTCGGTTCTCAATCCGTACTGCAAGACGTGTCGCTAAGTGTTCCGGCTGGTCAGACGTTGGCCCTGTTGGGACGCAACGGTGCGGGCAAGACCACGACCATCCGAGTTCTTCTGGGTTTGATCCCAGCGGACTCCGGAGCGGTTCGGCTGGGCGGAATCGATCCGTCCGTCGATCCCCTGAAGGTGCGTGGCCAAGTCGGTTACCTCGCGGAAGACCAAACCATGTATGGTTGGATGACGCCAACCGAGCTGATCCGTTTTCTTGTTCCGTTCTACCCGACGTGGGACACGCAGCGGGCTGAGGATTGCATTCGTCGTTTCGATATCCCGCGTCACACCCGGATCGGCCGGTTGTCCAAGGGGCAAGCGGTGAAGTTGGGGTTGGCACTCGCAACGGCGCACCGACCTGCGATCGTCATCCTGGATGACCCATCGATGGGACTCGATCCGATCGCTCGCAAGGAATTCAATCGTGATCTCGTTGAGCACTTGCAATCTTCGGGGGCCACGGTGCTCTACAGTTCACACCTTTTGGATGAAGTCGAATCGGTTGCCGACGCGGTGGCGATCCTTGACCAGGGTCGGATCGTCCGGGTGGGCGAGACGGAATCGGTGCGGACCGAAGTCAAACGGATTCTCGTTCCGCTGACGTCGATTGCTGGAACCTCTCGCCCCGACGGACTGCTCGATGTCCGGCGGTACGACGACCGGCTGGCTCTGGTCTGCGATGATGCGGAGGCGTACATCGAACGATTGTCTGCTCAGTCGATCCCTTTCGACGTCGTGGATTTGAGTTTGGACGAGATATTTGAGGCGTTTGTGATTGGCCGCACCACCGATTGGCCGATCGCCGAAGCAGATACTTCGGTCCTGGCTTGACAACCTATCTTGATGGAGAGCGACCATGCGCAATTTGATTTGGAAACAATGGCGAGAATCCCGGATATTGCTCGCTATTTTTACGATCTGGATGATTCTCTCGGTTGGTTACACGGTTCTGTACGAATTGGGTCACGGGTATCGTGCAGTCGTGGGTAGTTTTAGCTCGTCGGCGATGCTCTACAACCTCGTCGCGTCGATTGTCCTTGCCGTTCGCACGTCACAGGGTGAGCAGACCGAGGGGACGCTCTCCTTCACAACTTCATTGCCGATATCGATCTATCGCGTGGCGACGGTTCGAATTGCGGCTGCTGCCTCAACGCTAGCGATTCCCCTTCTGATCGGTGCGTTCCTGCTGGCGATTGCTCTGGCATGCGGCGTCGTCGAGCAAGCCGAGCCTCGCGATGCGGAGTATAGCGGCCGTCTGTTGCAGCGGCCAACCGCACCGCTTGGGATGTCGCTGGAACAGCTCTCGAGCGTGACGGCGATCGCCGTTTTCGGTGGCGTGGAGTTGTTGTTCGTCATCAGCCTCTGCGGGTGTTGGCTGCGCAGCCAGGCTCAAGTTGGATTGCTCGGTGCGGTCATGGCGTTGGGGTCGATGATCGCAGAGGGAGCTTTTTGGTATGGCCAACGGAGGCCGATTGCACAACTTATTTACGGCGTTGCTTTGCCACAGTCTCTGATGATTCAGTGGGGATATGGGGAAGCGACGGGAGACTACACCGATCACGAACTCGCGCCCTTTCGATGGCTCTCACTTGCATTGGCGGTGCCTGTGCTCGCGATTCTTGCATCTTCGTTTGTCTATCGATACGGATCGCGATCTGCATCGATTCAGACCGTGAAGAAACGGCGGTCTTGGATCGGGCTACCAACCATGGTATCGCGTTTGCCTGTTCGCCTACCCAACCGATGGATCGCCTTGATCTGGCTTGAACTACGCCAATCGGTTCCGCTTGCCCTATTTGGCCTTGTGTTCGCGATACTGGTTACCGTGGCGGGCGTCTTCATGGAATCCCGACACCATCAGGGCTTCGGCACCTCATTTAGGATGGAGCTGCCGCATTCGGTATTCTTTATCGGCATGTTGTGGGCTGTCGTTGTGGGATCGGGCCTCTATTCCAGAGACCTGGACCTGAAGCTTGGCAATTTTTGGCGGTCACGCCCGATCTCGCCGGCGATGTGGTTTTGGTGCAAATTTATCGTCGGGCTGGTGGTCGTTCTCGTGGTGCTCGATGGCACGACGATACTCGTGTCCTGGACTGCGCCGAGAGAATCGATGACGTCTGGAATGAGTTGGGCCTACGTCGGTTGTTTTCCGCTGATTCATGCGTTGATGTACTCTCTCGCCGTGCTGGGAACGTGTGCCTTTCGTCGTCCCGTGATTGGTGGAATTGTTGCCGTCGCAGGCTATTTCGTCGCGACTGCGGCGATCACCGCATTTCCGATGACACTCAACCTGGAACCCCTCAGCATCTACAACGATCTGCTTTCGGCGGAGCGTGCTGGGCACGTCGATTTCACACAGCACGGCTATCCATTCGTCTATGGCATCCTTGCAGCATCAATCTTTGTTTTCGCTCTGTCAGCATCTCGCTTGGCAAAGCCCCTGCAGCCGACGTTCTGGTGGTTCGCGCGAGCACCGATTCGCGCTGAGAACGGCTAGCCCGGGTTATTCATCCGTCCAAAAATGTTCCCCGTAACCTTTTTAGGCCAACGGCTGCATCGTTTGAGTAAAGCGCAGACTGCGCACGTTGGAGTCGTAGGCTTTAGCCGATTCAGCAAGGATCCAGCACCCAATCGGCTAAAGCCTACCACTCCAACGAATCATCCGGGCTAGCTCAGATGATTCACGTGGGCTAGCAACACAGTGGCACGCATTGCCGACAACGGCGTAGATGCAATTGCCGTCATCCGTCGTCGGATGGTGAATTTCCTTTACTCGGCTGTCACTTCGAACAACTCAGCCGTGTTGAGTATCGCTGCGTGGCGGCACTTGGGGGCCAGCGGGTTTGGCGGCACGACGATTTCGATGTTGCGGTAATGCTTGCCATCGCTCTGAGTCATCACATGGATGCGTGAGGCAGGAACATCGACGACCCAGTATTCGGCAATGCCACTTTCTGCGTACAGATCTGCTTTTTCTTGAAGGTCCGCTGCGAGGCTACTATCAGAAACCTCAATCAACAACAACACATCCGCGGATGTTGGGCGAAGTTGACCGTACCGACGCGGTTTCAGCCACAACAAGTCCGGTTCCGGACGGTTGTCGTCGCAGACAAATCCACACTGAACGCGAATACTCGCGTCGTTCGCTGTCGTATTGTCAGTCGACCAACGGGTTAAATAGGCAAGGTAGTCATCGTGAATGGGGCCAGCGGGATTCATGAAACGTAACTTGCCTCGGATCAGTTCAATCTTACGAGGTCCTATGGCGTCGAAGGCCCCTCGCTCGACCATCGAGTCAAACTCTGCGCCGGTGATCTTGGAAACGACACTCATCTTTCTCTCTTGACCCTGGGACAAAACGGGGCATGCTTCGGTGAACGTCACCATCGGGTCACTCGGCTCCGCCTCGTCGGGCGATACCCAAGCGGCTCTTCCACGCCTGCCTCTCGATCCGCCACGAAGGTCTCGCATGAGGCAGTGAAAAGGAACAAGTGGGCCTTCAAGCTTACGCCTTCCTATTCTAACGTCCCCCCTAAGCCACCGACAACAGACAATGTCACTATTTCGCTATTCCTCGATACGGTCATTGGCTTCGCGATGGTCGAGGAATTCGAACTCGAAAGGCAGATGGCTTTGTGACCCGTTTGCTTTCCACCAGCCCATGGGCGGTCAACGGCATACCGTGTCCTTAAGGTCAGTCGAAAAGGAACCTCCCTCGGTGTTGTCGGTTCGGATCGTAGATTGCTTCACATTCGTCTTCGCGTCCGCGAACAATGCGGTGTCCTCGCAGTGTTCCAAACTGGGACGTGATCACGGTCCATCGTGAGTGCGATTGTGGGTCATCGCGGTAGATGATCACCCAGTCCTTGATTGTGTTCAGTTGATGAGCGCGCTGGGTATTGGAATACAGTGCCGTATAGTGCCGATCCTCTCGTTGAGTATGCAGGATTGGCAGCCATGCAACACGGCCAGGGTTGAACTGGCGCGGCGCAATTTTTGGCAATCGGCCTTGGGCCGCCAATCGTCGGTATTCCTCGTCGACCTCTAATAGCTCGTCAATGGAAACGGATCGATCCACGTCGCTTGGTCGTGGTGTAGGTTCCTTTGCCGATTTTCGGTGACGAATTCGCTCGGCCAACGTTTCGCGAATCGCAAGCATTCGTTTGCCTCCGATGCCTGTGACCCGTTCAAGTCGACCATCGCTTGCAGCTGCGAATAGCTCAGGCAACGTCTCGATTTCCAATTGCTCATGAATTCGACGTGATAGTTCGGGACCGATGGAGGGTATTGTAGAAAAAATTCGCTCGGCGGCGTCTTCGCCACGCAAACGATCAAGAAGCGGCATTCGTCCCAATCGCAGGTATTGGTCCATCAGATTCGCGATCGATCGCCCAATCGTTGGAATCGCGATCAGTCCAGCAAGCCCCTCTTCGTGCAGCACCTCGCTGACGGGCTTCAGGAAACCGCTCAACGTTTCACTTGCGTTTTGATAGGCACGAACACGAAACTCACTTGCGCCCTGGTCCGCCAACAAGCGCGCGACTTCGCTCAGTTGAGACGCAATCGCTCGGTTTATCGGAGTTTCATGTGTCCTTATTCCCTCGATTTCTTCCATTGCCTCGTTGGGCTGACTTGATCCAATGGCAACCATGACTATTTCCGGTTCATTGAAAACAGAAAGATGCAACCGCGAGAAACTCGTTGCAATTGGCGTGCCGTAATGCAGCAGAGCGTGGGTGATGGATACTGTTTGTCGGCTCGCGTAAACTGAGTTCCGTTCGTGCACGAATCTTACTCTCGTTTTTTTTTCGGAGTTGCTATGGTCTTGATTCGCTCGGCTTGTGTGCAAGGCGACGGCATTGGTTTTTCAACGGGTGTCCGTATTGCGTTCTTTTTCGGTTTGCTGTTTGTTTGCTTGCCAAGCAGTGCGCCCAATGCAGCGGATGTAGACCAACCGTTCATGATTGCCGAAAACGGCAAGCCGCAATGCGTCATCGTGGTCGCTGGTCAGCCGAGCGCAGCGGAGCAGACAGCTGCGATCGAACTGCAGTCGATCTTGAAACAGGTGACTGGGGCAGAATTGCCGATCCAGACATGCACCGAAGTCGAACAGGATGCGAAGCAGATCGTCGTTGGGCCGTCAGAGCGGTTCACCGATTTGCTGCCAAACACTCAACTTGACGAAGTTGGCGACGACGGGATCGTGATTCACGGTAACGGCAATGCACTGGTCCTCGCCGGGCCTCGCCCGCGCGGGACACTGTACGCTGTCTATTCGTTCTTAGAAGACCAAGTGGGGTGCCGTTGGTGGACGCCGACCGAGGATGAGATTCCACACCGTCCAACGCTTAGCATTCCTCCGCTATCGATCACCTACTCGCCCAAGTTGAAGAGTCGCGAAGCGTACTACCGAGACGCCTTTGAGGCTAAGTTCTCCGCACGGCAGAAGCTTAACGGGCACAGTGCTCGAACTGGGCCCTCGCTTGGCGGTAACATTCGCTTTACGGATTTTGTCCACACGTTCTTTCCTTTCTTGCCGCCGAAGGTGTACTTTGATCAACATCCCGAGTGGTACAGTTTGATCGATGGGAAACGGGTTCACGAGAAAGCGCAGTTGTGTTTGACCAACGATGAAATGCAGGCCGAGATGACGCGAGTCGTTTTGGAACGGCTCGCGAAAAATCCGGGTGCGAAGCTGATTTCGATTAGTCAAAATGATTGTCGTGGCCCCTGTCAGTGCGAAAACTGCCAAGCAGTGGTCGATGAGGAAGGATCGCAGGCGGGGCCGTTGCTGCGATTTGTCAACGCGATTTCCGCGGTCGTTGAGAAAGAGTTTCCGGATGTTTGGGTCGAAACGCTTGCCTATCAATACACACGGGCCGCGCCATTGAAAGTCCGCCCACGATCCAATGTGGTCGTGCGGCTTTGCTCGATCGAATGCTCCTTCGTTGAAACGCTAGGCGAAGGCGAACAGAACGAGCCATTTCGCAAAGACATTGAAGCTTGGAGCAAAATCACGCCACAGCTGTTCGTCTGGGATTACGTGACCAACTTCTCAAACTATCTCGTGCCCCATCCCAACCTGCGGGTGCTGGCACCCAATGTTCGGTTCTTTGTCGACCACAGCGTGGTTGGGTTGTTTGAACAAGGGGACTCGCAAAGTGGCATCGGTGATTTTGTTCGTCTTCGAGCTTGGCTGCTGGCTCATTTGATGTGGAATCCGGATCAAGACGAAGAGGCGTTAATCGACGAGTTCTTACGAGGCTATTATGGGCCTGCTGCACCTCATTTGCGAGATTACCTCAACCTTATCAACGATGCGGGGGAGCGTGATGGAATCTACCTTCGCTGTTTTATGACCGACACATCCGCTTGGTTGACTCTGGACGATTTGAACCGCGCGACCGAACTGTTTGCGAAGGCCGAGTCGGCAGTGTCGGGCGACGCCGCGTTAGCTGCTCGGGTGCGCCGCGAAAGGTTGCCGCTGGATCACGTGTGGCTTTCGCGGTACAAATCGCTCAAGCGGTCCGCACTGATTGGAAACACCCCGTTCGCCGGCCCCGATGATCTGCAAGCGGCTTGCGAAGACTTCATTCGTGTGTGTAGGAGAGAGGGCGTAGGGAATTGGCGAGAACGGCATCCGTTTGACGAACGGGCGAATTTGCTGATACGGAAATCGGGACCACCTGCGGCGTTGCCACCCCAGGCCGCGGGCGTTCCCCCGGCCGATTGGATCGACTATCAAGACGGCGAATTTTCGATTGCCCGAGCAGGTGAGTGGGCAGAGTTTGTCGAAGACACCGCTGCCTCCGATGGACATGCCGTTCGAATGCCAGGCAACCATTTTGAATGGGCTGCGAGTCTACCTCTTAGCGATGACATCGCGAGTCTCAATCCGTGGCACGTGTATGTCGCGGCACGCTGTGAGGCGACGACCCAGGAGGGAAACGCGATGACGATGGGTATCTATGATTCCGCTGAAAAGAAGTCGGTGGCACATCAGTCGGTGCTTGTCCAGCAGGCCGCCGGGGCTGAGTATCGTCTCTATGACCTCGGCACGCACACGCTGTCGGGTTCCATGTACATTTGGGTTGCGCCCCCCAAGCGACCTGGCAAGGTCCAGAGCGTTTACGTCGACCGGGTCTTTATGATTCGATCCCCGCAGTAGCGGTCAGGGTGTAGCTACGAATGAAGCAAAAATGAGCGCCAAGCACGGAACTTGATTTCCGTGCTTGCGGGCACCCGATCGCGGCCAAACATTGGAAAACGCTGTGTCAGACCGTTGGTTGGCTGCCGATGAGCCATTCAAAACGGCGGGAATTGCGTTTTTTTTCGGAATCCGTGAGCCCCATGCTCGGAAAACTCGCATTGATTGCTGACAATGCGGATTCCCAGGAGCCAGATCATGAGCGACTCACAATCGATTGAAGAACTGTTCGGCCAGCTTGTTGAGATTTCGACGGCGGACGGGCGTCGTGATTTTCTTGAACAGGTCTGCGGTAAAGATGCCGAGCTGCGTGGAAAACTGCAGCGGCTTCTTAAATCGCATGAAGAAGCCGATAGCTTTCTGCAAGACGATGCTGTGCAGGGGTCAACATGGGCTGCCGAAGTCGAGGCTTCAGCAAGTATGCAAATCGGACCCTACAAATTGCTGCAAAAGATTGGCGAGGGCGGCATGGGTGTCGTCTACATGGCCGAGCAAAAATCGCCAGTCAAACGGCGGGTCGCACTGAAAATCATCAAGCCGGGAATGGACACGCGTCAGGTCGTCGCTCGTTTTGAAGCGGAGCGCCAGGCGTTGGCGATGATGGATCACCCAAACATTGCCAAAGTATTGGAGGCCGGTGCGACCGATGACGGTCACCCCTTCTTTGTGATGGAACTGGTCAAAGGCATTCCGATCACCAAGTTTTGCGATCAGCAGAAGCTTTCGCCTGACGATCGGCTTGAACTCTTCATCGATGTGTGCAGCGCCGTTCAACATGCTCATCAAAAAGGAATCATTCACCGAGACCTGAAGCCGTCAAACGTCTTGGTCGCCAAGTTTGACGATAAGCCAACCGTGAAAGTGATCGATTTCGGCGTCGCCAAGGCGACGAACCAAGAGCTGACCGAGCGCACCATGTTCACCCAGTTGGGGCAGATCGTCGGAACGCTTGAATACATGAGCCCCGAGCAAGCCCAACTAAACCAACTGGACATCGACACTCGCAGTGACATCTATTCGCTCGGTGTCTTGCTGTACGAGTTGCTTACCGGAGAGACTCCCTTTGACGCTGCGAGATTGCGTTCAGCCGCTTTTGATGAGTGTTTGCGGATCATCCGTGAAGAGGAACCGCCAAAGCCAAGCCTACGACTCCACAGTAGTCAGTCGCTCGAAGCGATCGCTCAAAATCGACAACTCGAACCAAAACGATTGGGTGGCCTGATCAAAGGCGACTTGGACTGGATCGTGATGAAGGCACTGGAGAAAGAGCGGTCGAGACGCTACGACTCTGCGAATCGGTTTGCGGAGGACGTACGAGGTTATCTGAACCATGACGTGGTCACGGCCCGTCCGCCTTCGACTTGGAATCAGCTTCAGAAGCTTTATCGTCGCAACCGACATTTGTGTGCGAGCGTAGCCGTCGCCTTCCTCGGCCTCTTTCTTGGTTTGGCTGTTGCGTTGTGGGGAGTTCATTCAGCAATCAGCACAAATAGAAAGTTAGTAACGAAGAAACGCGAACTAGAAGAAACGAATTTAAAGCTCGCTGATAGAAGTGGAGAATTAGAATCGCTTCTCAACGATTTGCGGATTCAATTGCTAGACAAGGCGTTTATGTTTGCATTGGACGGACAGCCGGAGTTAGCTTTGGAAGCGGTTGAAGACGCAGTCGATGCCCAAGCGGACCCGGTCTTTGAGCAGATTGTTTTGAGTATGGCATACCTAATGAAGGGAGAGCATGAGAAAGCGATTGCTTCTGGAAGAGAAGCTACACAGGATTCGCCAAAAAGCTACGCAGCATGGGCGGTTTACGCGCACGTGAATTCTGTTGATCCCAGCGAACAGGCTGCGCATGCGATGCTGAGTCGCCTGCAACCCAAGACTGCATTTGACCATCTCCTGGGAGCACAGAACGAAGTTTGGATCTCACCGCAAAAGGCTCTTGCATCGATCGAACTCGCGAATGAACTAAAAGACACATCTTTATACCACGAGCTAGTGATTGTCGCATTGTCAAATTTATCATTCTTTGATCAAGAAAATGGACATGCGGCAAACGCGACTAGCAAAATTGAGGACCTATACCGCCGTCACCGAAGAAGTCCAATGACGCTGACGACTGACCTTTACTCGCGGCTAGCCGCGCTTCATGAACAACGCCGTACGAAGAAACCAGACCGTCCAGAAGACCTTCAGCAGGCTCAAGCTGCGTGTGATCAGCTTGCACGGTACCGCGATATCTATTTCGCAGGTCGAACTCGCGCTTGGTTCCTTGGCGATTTTGGAACGATCGAAGAAACGATGGCAGAATGGTGGAACCGGTTGCGGTTGGATCCGGTTGGCAGTGACTTTGGCCATTTTGCAGCGATCTATCACTTGGCGGACAAGAAAACGGAGGCTCTTGAGTTGCTGCAAACGACGAAGGATGACGATACAAACTACTTGCGTCTTGCGACCGCTCAACTGCTAGCTGATGAACAGAACCAGCACGATGAAGTTGAGAGGATCTGTCGCTTGGTTGTCGGAAATAGCAAGGGTCCCAATGATTGTGCGCACGCGATCGAGATTCTGTTGTTGATCGGTCGTGAGGAAGTCGCGCGAGAATTGGCGAACGTTTCGCTATCGTCGCTCGATGAAGATTTGTCGGCGCCCCAGCTTCGGGCGTTATCCGATTACTTGCATGACGGGAAATCCAAGCACTTATCTGACGGACTCACGCTTGGCTCTGCCGATTCCACCATCGTCTTTTGGGATTTTAGTCCGGATTACGTATTAGGACTTCAGGCGATGGGCAAAGGAGAAGGGGAAATCGCTGCCGAGCATTTTCAACGATGTGTCTCGTCTGGTCAGTTTCCGTCCAATTGGTACTGGTGGGCGAAAGCCTATTTGAAGCGAATCCAGGATGACCAGATCCATTGAAAAATATTGGAAGTAGCAAGTGGCCGTGACGCCGAGAAGCGACATCAGCTCGAGAAACTCATTGAGTCGCACGACAAGGCGGGGATCATCCACCGAGACGTCAGCTATCGAACGTACTGGTCACCGAATTGGACGGCAAACCCATTGGCAGCCAACTTGAAATATACGCCCTAATGACGACTGACATCACCACCATCCTTTCACGCATCGACTCCGGCGATCCCCGCGCCGCGGAAGAGCTGCTGCCGTTGGTTTACGACGAGTTGCGAAAACTTGCTGCAATTCGTATTTCTCGCGAGAAGCCGGGGCAAACGCTCGAGGCGACGGCGCTGGTGCATGAAGCGTATTTGCGTCTTGTCGATCAAGAATCGGACCAGCAGTGGGATTCCCGCAGCCACTTTTTCGCCGCCGCCGCTGAAGCGATGCGGCGAATTCTAATCGACCGTGCCCGATCCAAGCAGAGTCTGAAACATGGTGGTGACCACCAGCGGATGGATTTTGAAATTCATTGTCCGGCAAGTAAGGAAACGCCGGAGCGACTGCTGGCTATCGACGAGGCGCTTAGCAAACTGCAACAGGAGCATCCGCAAGTCGCCGAGCTACTGACGCTGCGTTACTTCGCGGGCGTTCCGATGAAGGACGCCGCCGAGCTGCTTGGCATCTCGCCAGCCACCGCCAAACGCCGCTGGGCATTCGCCAGGGCCTATCTGTACGGCGAATTGACTGACTAATCGCTTGCCAGAAAGGACCTCGGTGCCGCTCACAAAACGCCCGCTTTCCAGCGAACCCGGATTATTCATCCGTCCAAACCTATTCCCCGTAACCCTTCGTATGCAATC
The DNA here is from genome assembly GCF_007860135.1 of Novipirellula artificiosorum. Taxonomy (NCBI): domain Bacteria; kingdom Pseudomonadati; phylum Planctomycetota; class Planctomycetia; order Pirellulales; family Pirellulaceae; genus Novipirellula; species Novipirellula artificiosorum. Next base: position 1,554 of record NZ_SJPV01000029.1, on the reverse strand, counting down.
CGTTTACATCGATTGAGTAAAAAACGGACTGCGCACGTTGGAGTCGTAGGCTTTAGCCGATTCAGCAAGGATCTAGCACGCAATCGGCTAAAGCCTACCACTCCAACGAATATTCCGGGCTAAGGATCCACTGAACCAAGTTCTTCAGTCGAAGCTGGCCAGCGAGTCTTGTTCGCTGTCGACAATGTGAAACAACTTGTCGCGCTTTGTGATTTTGAAAACCTCCATGGCATTGGGGCGGACGTTGTAAAGCACGAGCCGTCCGCCGCCACGATGGATTGTCTCGTTTAGCTTGACGAGTTCTGTGATCGCTTCAGAAGAGAGAAATGCCACATTCTCGAAGTTCAACAAGAGTTTGGAATGACTGAGTTCGTTTCCGGCTCGCGACAACTGCTCAGCGACGGTTTTGTCGAACGTTTGCCCCGCTTCAAAATCCACTCGGGCAATTTGATTCCTGGAAAACCAGAGCAGGTGCCCACAAGATGGACAGGGGGCATCGCCAGCAGGCCTCGACGGATCCATGCAGATCACAGCCCCACAGACGGAGCAGCAGCTGGGTTCGCCCTCGGGAGTTCTTGATGAGATGATCATTCTGGCCGAACAAGTTGAATTGCGATCGGTAACGCACAAGCGTTGAGACGTGTCCTTCGAGCCCATTCAAATAGGGCTGTTGCTTCCGGATATTGGTCGCTCCTCGCAAGAAACCTAACCGTGTAGCACCCAATGTTATCCGTCTCCGCAGATTTCAACAAGTTTTCTGCTCTAGAATATTGACGTGAACGGTATTCGCTTGTATCCATCACTGAGGGAGCCAGTTTGATGATTTACTTTAGTTTGGCGGTCGCTTTGTTGATCGGGATGATCCTGGGACCGATCTTCGTGGTCGCCTTGTTGTTGCTGCTTTCGTCTCGCTCTGGCAAAGGGCGTGGCGATTCAAAACTCGATCCTCCGGAAATCCCAGGCAAGATCGTTTCGCTGGATTTCACGGTTCGGACGCTTGATGATCAAGAAGTCAACTTGGAAGCATTGCGCGAGGGACGCCCCATGTTTCTCAATTTCTGGGCGACGTGGTGTGGTCCTTGCGTGAAGGAAATGTCGAGCATCGAAACACTCTACAAGCAATCCGATGGGCGACTGGCGTTTGCGTGTGTGTCCAAAGAGGAAACAGAGGTCTTGAAGGAATTTCTTGACAAGCATTCCTATTCGTTTCCCGTTTATCGGATCGAAGAAACGCCTAGTGACTTTGAAACGCGAGGGATCCCGGCGACTTTCGTTCTCTCTTCGTTGCGCGAGGTCGCCCTGCAACATGTTGGCGCCGCCGACTGGGCCGATCCATCCGTCCTCGACTTTGTTGAACGCTTAGCATCGCGGGATCAATAACTAACGTAAGCGGACGAGGCCACGAGTCCTGCAACACGGGACTCGTGGCCTCGTCCACTTCTATGAAATGTTTGCTGCTGTCAAGTGACTGTTGTGTTGGGGTGGTTGTTGATTGAGTTTGCGTTTAAACGATCCGGTTCCCCATTCTTCTATCCGAGCTCTGATGGCCCAAGT
>NZ_SJPV01000028.1 GCF_007860135.1 Novipirellula artificiosorum | reverse complement strand
GAAGCGGTTCGACCAAGTCGAGCAGCGAAACATTGGGGTTGGAAAGAAACCTCCAAGTCGCCTGGGTCGCCGAAAACGCTTGGTTTTCGCCCGACAGAAGAGCTGGACCGGCAGCATTTCGGTTGGCTGATTTCATGTGTTCCTGCACCAATTGCAGATAACGACGTTGCAGACGCGGCTCCAGCCGCGGAAGATTGATTCCATCCAGGGCAGTCTACAAACTAAGGAAACTTGTGTAGATACCAATGCCTTAAAGGAGAGTGGGATAGCAATCCATGCTGATGACGGGCATGTCATAGATTGCTCCGTCACACAACTGCGATCGAAAGCGGTCTATTGAACCGCTTCCATTTTCTTCAAAGCAACTCGAGCATCCCCCACGTGACCTCGGGCGATCGTATCGGCGACGGCATCCAGCTTGCCGGTGTCGAAGCGCTTCGACCGACGAAGTTCAAGCAATCGCTCCATTCTTCGTTGGTCAAACCGGCGTGACCAAACGAAAGCATGACGGGCTTGTCGTCGATCCGAACGTAACTGGGTGACTTGAACCAGTATTTGCCGAGCCAGTTGATCTCGCGGGTCGCATGCGCACTGCGTTGGCTCGCTTTGATTCGATTGCCTTCAACCAATGCAGGAATCGTCTGGTCTTCGTAGCGAATGACGAATTTCATTTTCAATCGTTCGCATTGCTGCAGCAACCGATAGGTATTGCGATTCAAAAGGGCATAATCGCGAAAATCCGTTCGCCCGTACCAGTCAACGATCACGCCGTCGATCCCGGCCAATTCTATCGTCAGCAAGTGATATTCCAACACGTCAATGTCGCCGGAATCATAAGGCCCGATCAACGGATGGAATTTGGATGCGATTTCGCGTCGTCCATCGGTCTTCTTTTCTGGATCAAAGTGGTTCATGGTCCAGTGCCATCCCCAGCGGTCGCTCGAAGGCTTTGCGAGGTACCACGGCATGTAGTGGGCGAGGATCAATGGGGCCTTGCCGTTCTTGACGGCGCCTTGACCGGATGGTTCTCCGTGGCGAAGACCGGGATGCTGAATCCAAGCAGCAGCAGGACGGCTGGCAGTGCTCGGCATGAAGATGGCATGGTCATGGACTCTGGCTGGAAAAAGCAGGGAAACAGACTGCGTAAACCTCACCCAGCTTTTTGGATGCTATTTCGAGGTGTTGACGTGAGGTTGGACGCCAGCGGGAATCAGCGTAAACCTAGGGTCGTGTTCGACCGTCCGAATCGCTCGGTCCGCGCCTAAGTATTTTCGGCGCAGGTCAACGAAGGGTCGCTTGCGAGACTCTTCGGAGGGATCGTAGTCGGGATTGATTGCTGGTGTGTATTTGACCTCGACACTTTTATCCATCCAATCATTCAGTTGAATGAATAGCGAGTGGGCCTTCTCGGGCATCGCCGCCGATAATTCGTTCTTTTCGAATGGATCCTCCGCGATGTTGTAGAGTCGCAGCGCACCCGACCAATCAAAGATCAATTTCCAATCTCCTTTTCGCACCGCGGATGAAGGAGCCGATGGCAATCCATCTTCGGGATTCTTGACAATCACATTTAGTGGGTAATGCCAGAAGAACGTGTCCCGCGCGTAGTCGCTTTTCGCATTCGTTGGGTCGTCCAACAGCGGAGCCAAACTGCGTCCGTCGATCCCGCCCGGCTTGATGTGGTCGGCTAGGTCGTAGCCAGTTAAGTCTAAAACCGTCGGGAAAATATCGTTGCAGTCGACCGGCACGTTGCTCCAGCGATCTCCCGCGACACGGCCCTTCCAACGAATCACCAGCGGCACGCGAATACCACCTTCAAAATGCAGAGCCTTGCCTCCTTTGAACGGTGCATTGTTGGTCGCGACCGGGTCGGTGTAAGTCACGCCTCCGTTGTCACTCATGAAGACGACCAGTGTGTTTTCATCAAGGCCAGTTTCTTCAAGCGTATCAAGAATCCGACCGACCGAAACATCCAACCGTTTCAGCATCGCTGCATAAATGGCATTGTCATGTCCGTTCCAACCCCGCGTCGATTTCTGTTCAAAGTACGCCACATCGTCGGTGGGTCCTTGGAACGGCGTGTGGACCGCAAAGTGACAGAAGTGCAGGAAGAACGGTTTGTTCTGGGATGTCTCGGAATCGGCCCGTCGGCGCAAGAAGTCAATCGCGTGTTCGGTCAGTTCATCGGTGAGGTATTCCTGCCCTCGGTTTCCCCCCGATTTCCCACGCAGCAGTTTCGGTTGGGGTGTTTTGGGGAATAGCTTTTCGCCGCTGTCCCATAGACCTCGCCAATTGAAGTACGGCGATCCACCTTCGTCGAAGTACGAGATTTCCTCGAAGCCTTGGTCGGCTGGTTGCCAACCTTGCGATCCATGACCACCCAGATGCCACTTGCCAATGAAGGCTGCGTCATGCTCGGGCATGGCTTCCGCGAGCGTCGTTTCGTTTTGCCCATTATCGGACGGCTGGCCCGACGCCAACGCATCACGGGTGGTGCCGTTGAGCAGCGCTTGTTGGATGTCGATTTTGTCTTGCCAAACCAGCGCGTCCTGGGCGACGTAGTCTTGTGGTGGCTTGATCGCTTGATTGTAAAAGGTTCGCACGTTGCCCCCGACCGCCGTCGTGAATCCCGTGCGTGCAGCGTACTTGCCCGTTAGAAGACTTGCGCGTGCAGGCGAGCAGAGGTGGCAAGCGTAGGCTTGCGAAAAGGCCAAGCCTTCCTTCGCCAGTCGATCTAGGTTTGGCGTCTCATAGTACATCTGCGACGGTTTCGTCCCTGTAAACTTCGTCGCGTAGGCATTCATGTCAACGATCCCAAGATCATCCGCGAGGATCACAATCACGTTCGGCTTCGGGTGATCATCCGCACTCACGATGGACGCACAAACGAATACAAGGAAAAGCGAGCGCAGCAGAGTGGTCATTCGTGGTTTCCTATTTCGATTGATCGAGAGAATGTGGCGATGCCAGCGTCTATTGGATGGGTTCTACTGCGCAATCTTGGCGTTGGCTGCGGCGTAGGCCTGGTGGCCAGTCGAGTTGCCGGGCAAGACGGGATGTTGATCTTCTGGCAGATACGCGGCGTGCTGGGCGATGATCTGCTGATACTCTGGGTTGGACGCAAGATTCGTCCACTCATGAGGATCGCTGGTCAGGTCATAGAGTTCCTGCGAACCGTCGTGGTACTGAATGAAACGGTACTGAGAAGATCGAATCGCGAAATTGCCAAGGCCAAAGCTGGTGATCGCGGGGTGACTCCACTCTCCATTGGGATTCTTCATCAAGGGAACGAGACTCTGCCCTTCTTGGTCGGCGTCCGCGGGTAACCCTGCGAGTTCCAAAAGGGTTGGGAAGATATCTAACAGTTCAGCAGGTTGGCCCGTTCGCTGTTGCGTTTTGAATCCCGGCGCAGATATGACGATCGGGACCCGCGTTCCGTCTTCCCATAGCGACCGCTTGGCCCAACGCTGTTTTTCGCCCAGATGAAAGCCATGGTCGGAGAACAGTACGACGATGGTGTTGTCGGAATATTCGCTTGACTCGAGCGCATCCAACACGATTCCCAGGCAATGATCCGCAAAGCTGACGCAAGCCAAATACGACTGCACGGCATGCTCCCACTGTCCCGCCTCGGTAACCCACTGGTGCGTCGGCGATACATGCTCGAGATTAGTCAAGTCGATCGCGTACTGGCTCAGGTCATTACGATCGTCCTCTTTGACCCGTGGTAATTTGACCTCTGTTCGCGGATGCATGTCGAACCATTTTTGAGGCGCGTACATGGGAACGTGAGGACGATAGAAGCCCACCCCCATGAAAAAGGGTTGGTCGTGCTTCTTTTCCAATTGATTGACGGCCCACTTGGCGGCTTTCATGTCTGGCATCAAGTCTTCGTCTTCGGGATAGACGCCCCAATCCCAAAGCGGATGCCCGTGCGGCTGCGAGATCTTTTTTTCCGGGCGTGGCCCAAATCCTCCGGAGGGTTGGTACTCTTGGAAAAAGCGTTTGTCACCGGTGTGAAAGAGTTTTCCGGTCGCCATCGTCTTGTAACCGGCCAAAGCAAAAACTTCCGGCATCGTCCTGACACCTTCGAGAGCGGGTGCTTGCTTCAAGTCGGGCGAAAGGAAATAGATTCCGGACGAATGAGGATAACGCCCCGTCATCATGCTGGCACGCGACGGATTGCAGACGGGTGACTGACAATGGGCATTGGCAAACAGCGTTCCCATGTTGGCGAGACGATCGACGTTGGGCGTCATGGATTGTGGATGCCCGCCAAGACAGCCAACCCAGTCATTGAGGTCGTCAACGGAAATCAACAACACATTAGGCTGTTCAGCATCGAGGGACGACGCAAACGCTACGCTGACGCAAAACAGTAATATGAAAAATCGGTTCATTGTGAAGACTGGGGTGAGAGTTTCGTTTTGACCAACTGGACAGGTGAATGTCACTGGCAAAAGCCCCTGATGCCAGACACCACGTTAATTCAGAGTTCCCACCGGTAGAGCTCACGTCCGTCGCTTGTTGACAGGCTGATGTTAGAGATTTGAATGTCTCCTGAGGCTGTCGACGGATCGATGCGTACACCCTCAATGGGATTTCGGGTTGTCAATTCAACGGCGTATTCATGAGCTTTTCCATCGTGTTGAACTTCAAACGATGTGCTTCGATCACGAAAGTACGCCGGTGAGACGCCTTGCTCGTGCCAAAAGACCTGCCCGTTGCCTTGAGAGTTGGAGGTCATCGTGAAGGTTAGGATGAGCGATGGCTCCGCAACCGGTTTCGGCAACGGGTAGCTCAAGTGAGGATCGCCGCCGTCACTGGTGACGTTCAACTTGCCATCTTTGACCACCACCGAGGCGTTGCCTGCGGGCTGCCAACCAGCGACTCGCTTTGCTGGTTTCGTCGGCGTCTTCTTTGGTGCGTCGGCACCTCCCTTGAGTGCTGCTTTGCCCTCAAGTTCCGGACGGTACTTTGTGACATCGAAATTTGGATTGGGAAGCGGGCATACGGCATCGGTTTCGATGAGAAACTTCTCAATCAGAGCGTCCAACTGATCGACTCGTTCTGGGAACTCAGAAGCGAGGTCTTTTTGCTCGCCCAAATCGTTCTTCAGATTGAAGAGTTTGTAGCGGTGGCTGCCGCGTTCGCCGTTGTGGAAGATGCGGATCAGCTTCCAATCGCCTTGATGCACACTCACCGAGGGTGGTAGCCATTCCGGAATTCCTGGTGAATGGGGGAAGTACGTGAAGATGGCTTCTCGGTCGAGTTTTTTTCCATGCAACGCCGGAACGATGCTTATGCCATCGAATGATTGCCCAGGTTGAGGTTGGATCGCCAGCAGTTCAAGCAACGTCGGGTAGAAGTCACAGCTTTGAATGACCTCATCACTACGTGCCCCCGCTTCGACCTCGCCCGGTTGTATCACGATCGCTGGCCCGCGAGTTCCGCCTTCGTACATCGTCGCCTTGCCGCCGCGGAGCGGAGCGTTACTGGTCGCCGACGTCCCATCGACTTCGTTGTACATGTTGCCGCCGTTGTCCGAGGCGAAAACAATGATCGTGTTGTCTGCGACGCCAAGCCGCTCGAGTGTGTCGAGGAGCGCTCCGATCGCGTCGTCCATGCTTTCGATCATCGCGGCGTACGTTGGGCTACGCTGCGGATTGTTCGCATCAACCTGCTTTCGATACTTTTCGATCAAACCGCGTTTGGCATCAAAGGGAGCGTGAACGCTGAACATCCAGTAGTTCAGGAAGAACGGTTTGTCTTTGTTCTGTTCCATGAACGCGACGGCTTCTTTCGCCATGCGATCTTCAATGTGTTCGTCAGGGATATCGGGATCGTGGTCGAAATCCTTGAACTTCCACGGCGCCACGTAGCTTCCCGCCGGTCCCGGACCTGGGTGGTGAGGAACGTCCACGTCAAAACCGTGTTCCAATGGTGAGTACGGTTCCGGTCCCAGATGCCACTTTCCAAAGTGTCCCGTCGCATAGCCGTTGTCTTTGAACATTTCAGCTAGGGTGTAGTAGTCGGTTTTCAACCGAGACACCGAATTCGGAATCGTGCATTTCTGATTCGCCGCAGCCGTCTTGGTTGTGGTGGCTGTCAGAGTCACTTTCGGTAGGTGACAGTTCGGCGAAGTGATTCCATGTCGTGCAGGGCTGAGCCCCGTCAGCACGCTCGCTCTTGTCGGCGAGCACAACGGACTGGCCGAATAGGCTCGCGTGAAGGTCACGCCCCGAGCAGCCAATCGTTCGATGTTCGGCGTCTTATAGAACGATGTCGTACCGAACAGCGTCGTATCGCTCCAGCCAAGATCATCGGCAAGAATGAATACGACGTTGGGCTTCGATTCAGCCTGCACCAAAGTGGGCAGGATTCCGGTCGAAATCACACCGATGAAAATCACCAGTCGCATGGACGACGTGATCCGAGGGGGACGTCTCATTTCAGGCAGGGTATTCACGTACTTTCTGTTCCTTTCGTAGAGCGAGGAGCGAGACGACTGCGGGGGGGGGGGGGGGGTGGGGGGGTGAGCCGTCGCCATTGTTAAGGCTCTCTGCGAACCTTCCGCGCGACTCTCGACAGCCGATTATCGCTGACGGATTCGATCGAAACAATGCAGGCACGGAAAAAGTTCGATCGGAAGTCCTGACACCTGCTGCGATGATCGAACGTTGCTGCCAAGATTGACGCGGTGGTTGCGAATAGTGGATATTTGTGTCTTCAAAGGATAACGGGCTTGTTCATCAATGAGACTTTGATGTGGTGGCTCATCGCCGGATCGGTGGCAATGTTTTTCGCCTCGCTACTGGCGGTGCCGGCGATCATTGTGCGTTTACCAGCCGATTACTTTGCGTACCGGCATCGGCATTGCACCCGACCTGAGAACGTCTCGCCAATTGCTTACTTTGCCTGGCGTCTCACCAAGAATTCCGCTGGAGCGGTACTTGTCATGATAGGCATTGCCATGTTGCTGTTGCCTGGGCAGGGGCTTCTGAGCATTTTGATAGGTCTCTCGCTCTTGAATTTTCCAGGGAAATACAAAATCGAACAACGGCTCATCTCCCGCCGCCCGGTGCTCAACGCGATGAATTGGATGCGAGCGCGTGCCGGTAGCGTCCCGTTGATCGTGGCATCGAAAGAGGGGACGGATGCCTTGTAGGAAATTGCCACGGGGCATGCTTGACGACGTCTCAGCGAATTCCTTTCACCGATCGCACTCGGAACGTGCGTAGTTGGCAGGGGTACATGTCGAGGGTCGCTTTGCCTGCCGATACGGGGACTGGTGCGCCGGTAACGGCATCCGTGGCCTGGCCGCTGGGCAGGGCAATGCTCACCCCCTGCTTGCCATGGAGCGAAGTGTTGACCACTGCGATCCATATGCCGTGCTTTTCCGTGACGATGCTCCGTACGACCACTTCGCGATCGCTTGCGGCGTGTTCAAGAACTTGGCTGGGCAAGGCCGGCAGCGCCAAGTAGTTGGCGTTAAAGTTGCGCACATATTGGGGGAAGCCGCGACCAAAATTGCAGCCCACCAAGTAGCCGATCATCGTCGGATCTCCGTTGGCCACTGCCAGCGCCTCGGCCATCATGCAGTACGGCCCCGCCCGCTCGATATCGACGACAAAGTAGCCGATTTTATCTTCGTCCTTTTTGTCGAACATCATGTTTTCGTTCAGCGTGTAATGGCGGACCATGGCCAATCCGCTCGGTGTCCGGTAGGCCTGCATGGTCTGCGGCGAGGCGACGGTATAATTGCGGTTGAAGGCGTGTGTCAGCATCACGTCGCGGACATCCTGGTATTGCTGTGGGTCGTCAGCCGGCCGCGAGTGATGCACTTCCCAGTCGCCCCAATTCAAACCTGGTGTGGTCAGAGCCTGCAAGTACAGATTGCCGTCCACGACTTGTTGGATGGTCAGGGGGGTGATCGCACCGCGGTCGCCTGCGGCATGTTGCGGCTGTTGCAGAATCGGCTGCCATAGGTCTGGTTGGTCGGTCACCATCAGCGGATCCCAGGTGTTGAAGGAGACGCCAGGTTCGCTCGGGCTGCCGGTGAATAGGACCGAAGCCTCGGGAACACCGTTCGACTGCAAGTAGTCTCGCATGGCAATCAAGAAGTCACGCCGTTTCCGTCCCCACCACTCCAGGTACTTCCCATAAAGGTCAGCATCCACCTTCAAGGTCTCACGAGTGACTGGACGATCGTCTGCTGCTTCCTTTGAGAATCGCGATAGCGCTTTATCTGAAAAGCTGATGGGCATCTGACCGCGACTGCGGATCCAAATGCCAGCGAAATTCGCCCTGCTTCGCAAGCGAAGGACGGTCAGGTCCAGCATTTTCTGGAAATCATCGATGGTATCCGGATCTGTCAGGTCGGCATTGGCGGATTCCACCCAGCTGATATGGGTGTAGGCATCATCACGCGTTAGCGGCCGCGCGCGTCGCTGGTTGCCCAGTCCTTTGTAACCTTTGCTACCCGAATATTCGTAGTAGGGCAAAATCTCGAAACCATAACTGCCCATCAACTCGACGACCTCGGCCCATAAATGTTTGCTGGTGCTATCGTGGAACATCCAGTCGTTGCCACCATGAGGTTCCGTGTCCCAATGCTGGCACGCGCCGAATTCAAGCAGGTCCTTGCTGTAGGTTCTCATACCCAAGAACAACATCAGTTCGGCTTTGTATCGATACCAGTCCAGTGGATTGGCTAAACCGGCTTCTGGCGTTTTGAAGTCGATAATGCCGTCCGCCATCTCTTCCCGCCAGAACAGATGGCGGCGAGGCAAGTCTTCGGGCGGAAGCGTCACGGTCTGCGTCAGCTTGTGCGGATCCACTACCTCGAATAAACGGATTCGACCCACCGCGGCGCCTTGGCTGATGGGGGTGTTTTCGGCCGAGAATTGAGCGATCGTTACATCGAAGCCGTTTTCCGGCGTCAGCGGACGCGGTTCGGCACCGCGGAGCAGACCGGTTTCAGGGAACCGATCATGTAGGCGGAACAACAGCGACCAAGTCTGCCATTCGCCAGTGAGCGGTACGTCAATCGATTCGACGAGGTTGTTCACGTACTTGGGGTGCAAGGCATCGCCCAGTGTCTCGCCGGTATGAAAACCACGAGACGTCTCATTGCCTGTGTTGATCACCAGCATGCTACGTGGCGCGTCTTCAGGGTAATCGACGGCCAACACATAGACGCCACTCGGACGCAGCAATTTCATCTTGCCAATGCGGTAAGTGAAATAGGCCGCTTCGCTTGCGGTCGGCGGTAGGACGCGAGCCGGACGGCCCAAGATGGTTTCGACCTTGCTGACTCCGGTGGGTGATTCGCGAACACCTGCTGCCGAGCAGTCGATTTCATCGACCAACGAGAGCATGCCGTAGGGTGCCATCTCGATCAGCGGTCGCTTCAGTGCTTCCTCCCGAGCTTGTTGCAGTGCGGCCTGTCGTTCGGCTTCGCGTCTTGCTTTTTCGGCCTTGAGAGCGACCCGCTGCTGAAAGGCTTCGTCGGAGTATTCGTAAACGGCGATTTCGCTGAAATTCGCGCCGGGAGTGATGCGAGTGATTCGTAGATAGCGGGTTGTCACGTCGAGTTTGACCTCCACCCACTTCAAATAGGAGCCGCAATCATAGGTTTCCACCTCTTGCCACTTGCCCGGCTCCCCGGCGCTGATCACGACGTCACCCGATCCATTGGTGTCGAACAGCCAAAGGCTCGACAGATTCTTGGTTGTTCCCAGGTCCAGGTACGCGCTGAAGGGAAATTCGTTCCAGAATCTTGAATTCACCTCCCAAGCATGTGACGGCTTCCCCACCGGCGGACCGATGATGTCTCGTTGTTCATCGACCAAACCCGCCGGATCCCCAACCTCGGCTTCATTCGTGAGCATCACCGGTTTCAAGTCGAGCCGTAGTTGTTGGGACCAAGCGGCCAACGGACCCAAAGTCGTAACAACCAGCAGTGCGAAAAGGTAATGGTGCAGGCAAGACTTCATCGGCAGGTAGTCCTCGCTGAGGTGGGATGCGGGCAGAGAGTATCGCTAGATCATAGAGACTTTGGAGCTCCGTTGAGCGGACGGATCCTGATCGCACCATGCGTGGACGTAGTTCATGTCGGATCGGGTCCTCTACGTTAGTCCCCAGCAGACTGAGAGGTTGTGCGTTTCTAAGTTTTTTTTCGGGGAGTTGCGGTACCGTTCCCTCTCCTTTGGAGGTCGTGCAGTTTTTAAGTTGTGACTGCTGCGGTGTTTAGTTATCCCCCCCCTCTGCCGAGGTCGTCCGGTTTTTCAATCAACAACTAACAACTGCACGAACTCTTTGGGAGAGGGTCGAATGGGTCCGGTTCGGAATCCGAGGCCAGGGAAAAAGAGTTTCCTAAGAGCTGATTACTTTGCCTCCGCTTTTTTCTTAGTAAACCAGTTTTGTCGCTCGGTTCCCGACGCAATGCCATCGTCGTTGGTGTCTATCTCGGCAAAGTTGGATTCGACCTTCGCTTGGTTCCAGGGCCACCCGTTCTTCTCCCAATTCGCTTTCTCCTTTGCAATGTACTGTTGCTTCGGCCAATCCGTGCTGGCAGGAGTCGTCGTCGTTGAATCGCTGTTGAGTCGCCAAACTCGCACGTAATCGACAGACATATGAGTCGGGAAGCCATCGGCGGTTGTCTTGTCGGCAACAGGAGCCATTTCGCCGTCCTGGTAGGTCACAAACGGATAGCGAAGGCCGAGCGAAAGTGTGATATGCATCGGCAAGTGCCAATAAAGGTTCGGTTTGCGTCCGACCTCTTTGCCGTCGATGTACCAGACAATCTCTTCTTGAGTATTCTTGACTGCATAGACGTGATAGTCCTCGCGTGGATCCCAGGGCGAATCGAAATGTGTTTTGCAAAGCTCCGGTTGATTGTTGGGACGGCTCCAAACTCGCTTGCCATCTTTGATGAGCACCGTGTGCAAATTGCAGTCGATCCGATTGACCGGAAAGTGCTTCTTTGTCTCAAAGTCGTATTCACTCTGCTGCAACTCAACGACATCGATTTCTGAGTAAGCGACGGTCTCGCCATCGCTGGCAATGAAACGGTTTTGAGGGCCGATGCTGTAGAGCCAAAATGACGGGCAGGCTCCGGGATAGCGAGAGCAACCTTTGATGCGTGCTTCGAAATAGCCGTACGTGATCGTCTTGTCTAGCCGAGCCATGCCGGAGGTGTAGTACAATGGTGTTCCGCGTCGCTGATGATCTTTTTGCTCCATTCGCAGTTCCATCGCGCCGCCTTTTTGGACAACGTTCTCCGGTTCCCAACTCCAAGGTCCAAAGTCCTTTGAGTCGATGTTCCACTTGGTGAGGTCGATAGAGTCCTGATTGAACTCATCCGACTGGTCAGCGGCGAAGGTCATTTTGTTCGCTGCGAGACGTACATCACCTGTAGGAACAGGATCAGCCGCGAGTGTGGAAACCGAAGACGAAATAATCAAGATCGAAAGGAGAAATGGGTATTTCATAGGGGCATCCAACGAATGGATTGGTTTGTGAAATCATGGATCGAAATGATCCTGCATTTGTCGCAGTCGTCACAGGGACCACGCTCAATGTCTTGCATTTGTACTATCCGTTTTGATGAGTGTTGCGATCCCATGAAGGCTAACGGATCGACAACGGAAAGCTCGTCGTGTCGTCAGCGTCTTTGTCGGGATGGGTCGACGTCAACGAATAGCGGCTTCGCGAACTTGATGGTTCACTGCCTTGCTCAGCCAGTCTTGCTGCGGCGCGCGCGGCGTAGGCTTCTCGCTTTGCCTCCGCTCGTGCCAAACGAAATGGACGGACTCGTTCAAGGTACTCTTCTCGTTTTCGTCGTTGCTCCGCCGCCAATTGATTGGCGGTCCCATAGATTTGATTCTGAAGCATCGCCACACGCTGTTGATACGAATTCGCCATTTGCGACGTCGAAGACGGATAACCGGGGAAGTTCATCGCGGTCGATCCATAGGGGGTCAGCGAAGCGAGCGTCGAGTTGCTTCCGGTTGATGGCATGTTGCGACCGCCGCCACTACATTGAGCTTTTGCAGGTTGTGCTGAGAGAATGACAAGCATTCCGCTGATCGAGACAAGCGTCAGAGATTTGTAGATACCAGACATCAGGGATTCCCGTGCGAGAAAAGAGGCGTAGAAAGCGTGGTTCCGTATTCGGGTTCGAATCGACGAAACCGGGCTTACTCTTGTTAGGACCCTTTGATGGGGAAAGTGTCACGAAAATCGCGAAATGGACGGATCAGTTCACCAACAGGACGACTGCGGAATCCTTGTAATTGATCGTGAATCGGGTTCCATCGGCAGCAACGACGATGTTGCCGGGATTGCTGAACTCGCCGCTAACTTTCTTGGCGGTCAGGACGCTGTACGTTTTGCCCGGCGATGGTTGAAAACTGTCTATGAGATCCACGGCCAGTGTTCCTGAAAGCGTCGCCTCGCCAACAACCCGCAATGGGGAATTCCCTTTGCCGTTGAGCGCAACACGCAGCGTGGCGAGTGCGGATTGATGGTAGTCCGAAAGGACTTTGAAGTTCGGCTGGTTCGTACCCGATGGGGCGACCGTTCCGTGGTTGTACAACGTGGCGTCGATCGTTCCGCTGCCGTTGAGCGTGCCGCCGGCGTGAATGTCGATCCAGCGGAGCGACGAGACGGTGCCGTCGTTGACCGTCAGCATGGCGTTGGAAGCAACACGGATTTCATTGCGGCCCGTAAGGTTAACCGAGGGGCCAAGGACGAGAGACTGTGTCGTCGGCTTTCCCTGGTTGCCACGGATTTCGAGCCCGAGGAATTCAAGGTCTTTGTCGGCCAACGCAGTGTTGGATTCGTCTTCCGCGTTTTCGATCAATGCGGTCCACGACAACCGCGGAGCCCCGTCGTCGGATAGGTAGGTGATCCCGGCGTTGGTGTAGGCGTAATCAGACCAATGGTTGGGATTCGACGTCGTGGCACCGTTGCTGCCTGTCCATCGATGATAAGTATTGGCAAAGCCAGCCGGTTCCGTGACGCGTTCGCCAAGCAACAAGGCTTCGAGCTCCTTGACGATCTCGGGGTGGTCCGCGGCGATGTCGTTTGTTTCGGCGCGATCGGCTTCAAGGTCGTAGAGCTGAAGCGAAGATTTCTTGGACTGGATCAGCTTATGATTTCCACGGATAATCGATTGTCCGTTGCTGGCTTCGTGGATGATAAATTCACGTTTGCGCTGATGCCCCTCGCTGAGCAGCGTGGGAGCGATCGAAACGCCGTCAATACCGAGCGGGATGGGGGCGCCAGCGAGGTCGCAGAATGTGGGAAGCAGATCGGTAACATCGACGACCCTTTTGCTGTGAGTGCCCGCTTTCAAAGCGGAATCTGCCCTGATCTTTGCGGGCCAGCGCATGACGAGCGGGACACGAATGCCGCCTTCTTGAATTTGACCTTTGGTGCCACGAAGGCCGCCGTTTGCGTCGAGTTCGATTCGGTTGCTTCCACTCGGTCCGCCATTGTCACTCTGGAAGACGACCAACGTGTTCTCCGCAACGGAATCGGACGTATCACCATCGTGATTGGGATCCTCGAGTGCAGAGAGAATGTTGCCGAAGTGCGCGTCGATGCGTGTCACCATGGCCGCCCACTGCCGCGTTTGGTCAGCGAGCGATTTGAATTGGGGATCGTCCGCGTAAGCTTGATCCCAATCCGGCAGTGAGCTGATCTCACCGAAAGGAGCGTGAGGTATTTGCACGGCGAGCAGGCCGAAGAAAGGCTGCCCCGATTGATTGTAGTTGCGACCTTGGGCGCGGACAAAGTCGAGAGCCGCAAACGCGTAGGCGTCGTCGCAGTAGGCGGTCTTGGGATAGTCCACATCGTTTTGAAGAGCAGGCATGCTGGGATAGTTCGGCATGTTCCGATAGGCCGACAAAGAGTTGGGAACCAGCTCGATACCACCGATTGCGTCAGAGGAAGCGGGGGCGTGCCAGAGTGTCGGTTGAAAGAACGTGTGAGCACGGACGTGGTGCAGTTCGGCGAGCACATGTTGGTAGCCGTGCGAGGTTGGCAATGTTTGAACATTATCGATGACAGGGTCGACTTGATCCTTGGATCCACCATATCCCCATTTCCCCCAATACCCGGTGGCATATCCAGCCGCAGAGAGTGCGTCACCGATGAGAACATCATCGGCACGCATCGCTTTCTTGGCGTTATTGGGGTCATTGCGATCTGCGAAAGTGTGCCCTTGGTGAAAACCGGATTGCTGAGACGATCGCGCCGGTGAGCAGACGTGGCAACCGTAGCCGCGGGTAAAGTTGATCCCTTGCGCGGCGAGTTCGTCGAGGTTGGGGGTTCGGACATAGGGCTGGCCGTTGGCTTTACGCTGGGCTTGACCATTAGGGCCTATCGAGCCCCATCCCATGTCATCCACGTAGAAGTAAAGAATATTGGGGCGTTCCGCCTGGGCGAAACCAGGCCTTAGCACCAGGGCTGCGAAGAGGACGAGGGTGACGACCAACCCTTGGGTGAGGGAACGGTACGAGGGGAGGGGGGCATTCATGAAAATTCGGTTGGTTAGAAAATAGCGTGGCAAAACGATCTTTCCAGATGTCAGCAAGAAAGGCACATCAGGTCTGTTTCTTTTTCGCAGGTTGACGTTTGGGAACGCCGGGTCGCTCGGGTGACGGCACACCGGTGGGTCTTAACATTTCTGCCGTGGGACGTTGGTTCGCCGTTATCTCAGCGACGTGGGAATCGTAGGCAGTTTGCAGTCGCTTCACGACCTCAGGATGCTGAGAAGCAAGGTTGGTTGTTTCCCCGATATCGGCGACGGTGTCATACAACTGCACCGGATCCGGCGAAGGTTCCCAGTCGGCGTTGTCGCGACTCTGCTTCCCTTTGCCTTCCTGCCAAGGATAAAATTTCCACTTACCGCTGCGGACGGTACCGGGGCCGTGCATCAGCACGTAGGCTTCGTGTGGACTCTTGGCATTCTCTTCGCCGTTCATCAAAGGCCAAATGTCCTTGCCGTCAATTCGTCGCTTGGGCAATGCTCCGTCGCAGAGACCCGAAAGCGTCGGCATCATGTCGATCGATGCGGCCACTTCCGAGCAAACCGAATCCGCCGGAATTTTTCCCGGCCACCACATCAACGTTGGCTCACGAATCCCACCGTCGTAGACGCTGCCTTTCTTCGCTCGCAGTGGCAAGGACGAACCGACTGCTGCGCCGTTGTCACTCGTGAAGACAATCAGTGTCTCACCCGCGATTCCGGCCGCTTTGACCGTGTTTAGAATCTCGCCAACGGACCAATCGACTTCTTCAATTGCATTGGTAATCAGTGTGTTGTCTGGATTGTCAAATGCTTTGGATACCGCGAGCGGCAGGTGAACCATCGTGTGCGGCAAATACAAAAAGAAAGGTGCATCTCGTTCTTCGTTGATGAATCGAATCGCTTCTTCGGTGTAACGTTTGGTGATAGTGGTTTGATCGGCGGGATACTCAATCACTTCCTCGTTTCGAAGGATGGGCACAACATTCTTCGCTTTGTGGCCAGCGGTGAGATCCGCGAGCGTTAGCTGTTCACGAAGGACCACGTCCTTTGCAATTCGGTTTGCAGGATCAATCCACATGTCGTTGCTATAGGGAATGCCAAAATAGGAATCGAATCCCTGATACGTTGGCAAGCAAGGTGGCAGGTGCCCAAGATGCCACTTGCCGACACAAGCGGTTTGGTAACCAGCCGCTTTGAGCATGTCCGCAAGCGTCACCTCATCGGGATGCAATCCTCGGTCGCTGTTGGGGAACAACACCGGGGCCATGCTGAGTCGCTGGTAGTGACATCCGGTCATCAGTGCCGTTCGTGAACCGGAACAGACGGCGCAGCCGACGTAAAAGTCCGTAAACTTCATTCCTTCGGTTGCCATCTGGTCCAAGTTTGGCGTCTTTGGAACCGTTGCACCGTTGAAACCGACATCGCCGTAGCCCATGTCATCGATGAAAATCAGAATCACATTCGGACGAGGGGGCTTCGCGGCGTAAACGGTCGCAGAGCAACAAGCGAGAAAGGCAAATGGGATGGTCAGGAAACGAAGGCGGGCGGGAGTCATTGTGGCGGTTCCTGGATTTTGAATTCAAAGGATGGGTCTGGATTTTAGTGAATGCGCCGCATTCAATGTGTTTCCGTATTGGAACAGATTGCCATTTCTTCCAGAAAAATGACAATCCGCTCCAAAGAGATGACGGATGCGTCCGAGTTGCAGTTCGACAATGTCGGCAGCGGTGGAGCGATGGAAACGATTTCAAGCCTTGTCGGAGAAACGTTCGAACTGCAAATCCCCGGGGAACAGATGTCTGGCAAGCCGTCGGACCACACATGCAAAGTCCTACTTACCCTTGAATCCAAAGGGACGACGATTCAAGTGCCGTTGTCTGCGGAGCCCGATTCGGAAGGAAATTGGCTGGAGATGAAACTGGCCAGGGACTCTAAGTAAAGGTAGCTGCCATGTGTTATCCTGGGGCAGTTACAAACCGTAAAACGGCAATCGAAGAATCATCGCGTATTGAATCAAGGGGAACTGAAATAATGGTCACACGAATTTTCTGCGCATGGACGATTGCATGTTGTTGCTTTTCGGCAAGTGCCGATGCAGCCGGGTCCCGATTGCAGTTGACCTACGACGAACCTGCCGCAGAGTGGACTGACGCGTTGCCGGTGGGCAATGGATCGGTCGGTGCGATGGTGTTTGGTGGCGTGGAGCAGGATCGCATTCAGTTCAACCACGATACGCTGTGGGCGGGAAAACCGCGTTCCTATTCGCGAGCCGGTGCCGTTGAGTCGTTGCCAAAGATTCGGCAGTTGCTCTTTGCTGGAAAGCAGCTAGAAGCAGAGCAATTAGCGTCGGAGCGGTTCATGTCGCAGCCATTGCGACAGGCGCCTTACCAGCCGTTCGGGGATCTGTTGCTGGAGTTCGCCAATCTGGACGGTGTCTCGGATTACCAGCGATCCTTAGACCTGGACGCAGCGGTCGCGACGACCGTCTTCAAGTCGCAAGCGATCACCTACACGCGGACCGTGCTGGCAAGCCATCCGGATCGTGTGATTGCCGTTCGACTGGAAGCGGATCGCCCAGGAAAAATCAGTCTCACGGCACGACTGACAACACCCCATCAGACATCTTCAGCAACCAGTGCCTTAGACTCACGCACTTTGCGATTGTACGGAGTGGTGGATGACTTTGTTGACCAGCGTCGCGGGACTTTCTTTGAAGGGGTGACAAAGTTTGAGGCGCAGCTCCAGGCCAGGGCGGCCGGAGGCACCTTGCACGTTACCGATAGCGGTATTCAAGTGAGTGATGCGGATTCGGTGGTGTTCTATTTGGCGGCGGCAACGAGTTATGAAAACTACCAGTCTCTGGCAGCCGATCCTGCAGCCCAATGCAAGGCAATCTTAGAGGGAGTCAACGGGAAACCGTACCCGCAAATCTTAGCGGACCACCAGGCCGATCATCGGGCGTTGTTTCGACGTGTCGATCTTGATCTCGGTGGCGGTCATTCGCTCACCTCACCAACCAACGAACGGCTCAACCAATACCCGACCAACCCGGATCCCGATTTCGTGGCGCTGCTCTGCCAGTACGGACGCTACCTGTTGATCGCTTCGTCACGACCGGGTGGGCAGGCGGCGAACCTTCAGGGGCTGTGGAATGACAGCAAGAATCCGGCTTGGGATTCAAAATACACGATCAATATTAACGCAGAAATGAACTATTGGCCCGCGGAGCAGGCGAATCTGTCGGAATGTCATGAGCCGCTGTTCGACCTGCTCGATGATCTGGCGATCACCGGGGCTGAAGTGGCAAGGGATTTCTACGACGCCAAGGGCTGGGTCGTCCATCACAACACCGATGGTTGGCGAGGCGCCGCACCCATCAACGCCTCGAACCACGGGATTTGGCCGACGGGCGGGGCCTGGTTAAGCACCCACCTTTGGGAACGCTATCTGTTTACCGGCGACCAAGCATTTCTCGAGCAGCGTGCTTATCCGCTGATGAAGGGGGCAGCGGAATTCTTCCTGGACTATCTGATTGATGATCCTGAGTCCGAAACAGGCTGGCTCGTGAGCGGGCCGAGCAATTCACCGGAGCGTGGTGGACTCGTGATGGGGCCCACCATGGATCATCAGATTATCCGTTACTTGATGCTCGCTACGGCAGAGGCGGCTGACGTGCTCCAACGCGATGCCAAGTTTGCGGCGCAGCTGCGCTCCACCGCACAAAGGATTGCTCCCAACCAAGTCGGTGCGGAGGGACAGTTGAAGGAATGGCTGTATGTTGAGGATCCCTTGACCAACCATCGCCATGTTTCGCATCTGTGGGGGCTACATCCCGGAAACGAGATCACGCCGGACACTCCCACTCTTTTCGAGGCTTGCAAGAGGACGCTGGAACTCCGAGGTGATGAGGGAACCGGTTGGTCACGCGGATGGAAGGTGAATTTCTGGGCTCGTCTTCGCGATGGTGAACACATGGAACGAATCCTCACCGGCTTCTTTCAAAACTCCAGCCTGAAACGACAAGCCGGGTTCTACAACAACCTGTTTGACGCCTGCCCTCCTTTCCAGATCGACGGGAACTTCGGTCTGACCGCAGGGGTATGCGAAGCGTTGTTGCAATCGCACCGCCGTGACGCGAAGGGGAACGCGATTCTCGATTTGCTGCCAGCCCTACCGCCTGGTTGGCCAGAGGGCTCCGTTTCTGGTTTGCGTGCACGTGGTGGGTTCGAGGTCTCGATCCATTGGAAAGACGGAAAACTTGAGCAAGCAAAGATCAAGTCACTGAGGGGAAATCCGCTCGTACTGCAGACCCAAAATGGACCTCAAGTTTTTCACTCGGAAACAGAAATTGGCCAAACCTATTCATGGAGCGGGGCCGATTGATCCCCGCACGCGTCAGGATTACCTTCGAATGGGCCGAGAGGGAAGGTCCAATCAAAAAACCGAACTGCCCCGCTGACCTTTCAAAGGACTCGTTATGAAAATTGAATCTCTGTCGCTTGTGCTGCTGACCTGCTTCGTTGTCGCTGGATTGGAGGGCGCAAGGGCCGAAACCAGCAATCCCAATATCGTCGTGATCCTGGCGGATGACATGGGGTTCGGCGAATTGAAATGCCTGAATCCGGAAAGGGGAAAGATCGCAACGCCGCAACTCGATGCAATTGCCAAAAGTGGAATGATCTTCACCGATGCCCACAGCGGATCGTCGGTCTGCACCCCCACGCGATACGGCCTGATGACCGGACGCTATGCTTGGCGAACGCGTCTGCAAACCGGCGTGCTGAAGGGCGGCGAGTCGTTGATTGCGAAGGATACGTTGACGATCGCCAAGTTACTCAAATCCAAAGGCTATCACACCGCGATGATCGGCAAGTGGCATTTGGGAATGATGTTCGATGGTATTGAGAACAACAAGAAGGGTGCGGTGAAGCCGGGTGCCGTCGTGACGCATGGTCCGATCGATTTCGCTGGCTTTGATGTTTTTCACGGTTTTCATTACGCCCGCCAGATGGATCTGTGGATCGACAACGATAAGGTCACGCGGAACATCGAGGCTGTCGAGATGCTACCTTCTCTGACCGCGGCCGCGGTCGACTATATCGAGAGACGCAAGGGCATCGACCAACCGTTCTTTATGTATATCCCCTGGAACGCGCCTCATTCCCCGGTGGTTCCATCGGAGGATTGGAAAGGCAAAAGCGGCATCAATGATCACGCGGATTTTGTGATGCAAACCGACGACAGCTATGGCCAAGTGGTGCAGGCGTTGAAGGCGAACGGTTTCCTCCAAAACACCCTGATTCTTTGCAGTTCGGATAACGGAACCTCACCGTCGACGTCAGGGCTCAAACAGTTAAAGGCGGCCGGGCACTTTCCCAGTGCAAACCTTCGCGGCATGAAAGCCGACATCTGGGATGGAGGGCACCGCGTTCCGTTCTTGGTGTCGTGGCCGGGGCATGTCCAGCCGGGAAGCCGTTGTGATGACCTGGTCTGTCTAACCGATGTGATCGCAACGGTTGCCGATCTGACGGGCTACGAATTGGCGGAAAGCGACGCCGTCGATAGCTTCAGCTTCCTCTCGGCGTTGACGGGAACGAATCACGCTCCACGCACCGATGTCATTCATCATTCCATTAGCGGCTTTTTTTCGATCCGCCAAGGAAAGTGGAAATTGATCGCTTGCCCTGGTTCGGGTGGATGGTCGGCACCAAAAATCAAAGAGGCCGTGAAGGAAGCGGAGTCCAAGGGACTGCCGATGGTTCAGCTTTACGACATGCAGCAGGACATTGGTGAGCAGAACAATCTCGCCGAAGCGATGCCCGAAAGGGTGATGCGGCTGAGGGGACTGCTGGAGACCCAGATTGCCAGCGGACGGACGAACCCAGGTCCGAGGCAACAAAACGATGTGCCGATCGTGATCGAAAAATGGAAATCCGAGTAGGGTCACTTCCACCGTAGTTGTTTCACGCAACGAAACCGAATCCGATTTCGTAGCGTGCCCACGTGCTACTCATGTTCCTGCACGATGTCCAAATGGACTTCGCGCATCGGAAGCCAGAAATCGTTTTTTAGTTTCGGGTCGTTCGAGCGAACGATGTTCAAACTCACCTGCAGTTTCTTGAGCGCCGTATCGAATTGGCTCTTCGTACAAGCCAGTTCCGCGATTGCGCGTTTGCGTAGTGGTCCGGTGTAGGCGGGCTCCAGCCGGATGAACTCATGCACTTTCTGAGCGAGCGGATCCAACTCTCGGATCGGCTGAAACGCAGCGGGGTAATGCACGTTGCGGAAATGCTGCATTTCCATCAGCACCGCATCGCCGCCGGGAACCTTTCCATAGTACACGGCATCGGGATAGGTTTGCGGAATTCGAGTCTTCCAATCCCAAACCGCCACGATTTTCGGACTCCAGCCGCCCGCCTTGGGTTTCTTTTCTGACAGTCCCGTGTTGTCCCATAAGGAAGGATAGGGAGACTTTGTGCTGCCGAATACCGTGCAAACCTTGCTCTCCAATACGAATTGGTAGGCTTCATCAAATGTCTTGATCACGAATGGAATGCCTTGCATATTGGACGCTGGCTGCAAAACGAGGTGGCAGGGACCGTATCCCGCCTGGGAAGACGTTGATCTTACCAAAAACACAGCGGCGCTAGGCAAAACTCCTGAAATCCGAAAACACCCGCAATGCTATTTTTTTGGCAATCCAGGCTCGCACCCTCCGGCTCTCGCCTGTTCGACTACAATCTCTGAATCAAAACGTCGGGAAATGACTCCTTCCACTCCTCGTCCCCCCATGCCGCGATCTCCTTTCGCAACATGGCTTGCGTAACAGACACAGCACCCCAACAAAGCAATATCAAGAACATGAATCACGGCTTCCTTGCAATGCGAAAGAAATACCTGACTCTACTGTTGTTCACTTGCCTTTTGTCGTCAGGCTTGACGGCCCATTCGGCCAAAGCTGACGAACCCTTTCGCTTTGAGCCGAATGATGTCGTCGCCATTTATGGCAATGGTCTTGCCGACCGCATGCAACATGACCCTTGGGTCGAAACCGTTCTGCAGAGCCAGTTGAAGGGCATGAACGTTAGTTTCCGGAACATGAGCTTTTCAGGAGACATGGTGAACAAGAGACCTCGCAACAAGGGTTTCACGAACGATGCAGAGTACCTACAACACGTCGGGCCGGATGTTGTGTTCTCGTTTTACGGGTACAACGAGTCTTTTGCAGGACCCGATGGCGTGGATGCCTATCGCGCTGAATTGGTGAAGTTGGTTCAGCGTTATCGCGAGCTGCGGCAAGAAAAGAACAAGGAGCTTCGGTTTGTCCTGTTCAGTCCCATCGCCTATCAAAACACTGGCGATCAGAATCTACCGGATGGGGCACAACTGAACGCGAACCTGGCGGCCTATAGCGAAGCCACGCGACAGGCCGCAGCGGAAACGGGCACCACGTTTGTCGACCTTTTCTCGCCAACCCTTCAGCTCTTCGAATCCAGTTCCGAACGATTCACCATTAACGGTATTCACCTCAATGCGAACGGGTACCAAAGACTCGCGGGGATCATGTCGCAGGCATTGTTTGGCCAGGCTCCATCCGATGCAACATCACCCGACGAAGACCAACTTGCCCGCCTCTACGCTGCGGTCAAAGACAAAAATTGGCACTGGCACAATCGCTATCGTGCGACCGACGGCAACGATATTTGGGGTAGCCGATCTGGGTTGACCTTCGTTGGCGGCCAAAGCAATGCCGATGTCCTCAAGCACGAACTGGTCATACTCGACGTGATGACCGCCAATCGTGACAAGGCGATTTGGGCTGCTGCCGAGGGGAAGGAATATCTTGTCGACGATAGCAATGTCCCACCGCCCATCAAGGTGATTTCAAACGTGGGCGGGGGCAGCAAGAGCTCGAATGCCGAGAAGGAGGGCAGCGTCGAGTACATGAGTCCCGAGGAATCGATTGCGCAGATGATTGTTCCCGATGGCTATGAATTGAATGTCTTCGCATCGGAAGTGCAGTTTCCTGACCTGGCCAATCCCGTACAGCTGCAAGTCGATGCCAAAGGTCGGCTCTGGGCGGCAAGCTGGAACACGTATCCCAAATGGGAACCCGGTAAGGAAATGAACGACAGCCTGATGATCTTCGAGGACACCGACAAGGACGGCAAAGCGGATACTCGCAAGATCTTTTCTCACGTCCACAACCCGCTAGGATTTGAATTTTGGGGTGGTGGTGTTCTCGTCACCTCGGGGCCCGACCTCTTATTCTTGAAGGATACCGATGGAGACGACAAAGCGGATGTTCGTTACCCCATTCTGCAAGGACTTGGAACAGCCGATACGCACCACGCTGCGAATAATCTCGTCTACGGCCCCGATGGTGGGATCTATTGGCAAAGCGGCATTTTTCTGGTGCATAACCACGAAACACCATGGAAACAGAACCTCAATGTGGGTGAATCGGGGATGTACCGTTTTGATCCTCGCACCTTTGCCATCACGCCGCACGCGGCCAACTCGCCAAATCCTCATGGCACCAGCTTTGACTACTGGGGATATTGCTATGCCAACGATGGGACGGGCGGCCGATCGTATCAAGTACGTCCTGAAGGCAAGGGATTTAAGATGCACACCCTTTTGACCAAGGAATTCCGTCCCGTAGCGGCGAATGCGGTTTTGTCGTCGCAGCACTTCCCGGAAGCGTTACAGGACGACTTCCTGATTTGCAACACGATCGGATTCCTGGGCGTCAAACAGTATGATCTTGATCGCGAAGGGAATGGCGAGGACAGAGAGTTCGGACACGTCTGGGGAACTCCTGGCCTTGAATTGATCAACAGCGAAGATCGCAACTTCCGTCCAACCGATGCAGTCATCGGCGAAGACGGGGCCTTGTATGTTGCCGACTGGCACAACGCGATCATTGGCCACATGCAGCACAACATTCGTGACCCCAACCGCGACCATGCGCACGGTCGCATCGTCCGCTTGACCGTGAAAGGACGACCGCTGCAAGAGCCCGTCAAGATCCATGGACAGCCCATTGCGGCGCTGTTGGAAAACCTCAAGCACCCGGTCAACGGTGTTCGCCACCGGACCCGAGTCGAGCTAAGCGCTCACGACTCGGACGCCGTGATTGCTGCGACTCAGCGGTGGATGAAGGACTTTGATCCCAATGATGAAATCGAGGCCCATCATCTTCTTGAAGCGTTGTGGCTGCACCAGCAGCATGGCGTTCGTAACGAAGAACTGTTGAATGTGCTCTTGCGTTCGGACGTCAAACACGCAGTCGTTGCTGCGGAGACGGTCAAGCATTTTTGGTACAACGTGGATGCAAAAGGAGCCAGCGAATTTGCGACCCCAGCCGAAGTGGAATTCGTAAAATTTGATCCTCCGAAGCACCTCAGTCGTGATGACAAAAAGGTGTACAAGCTCGGTGCCGAGGTTTACCAACGAGAATCGCACTGCGCGACCTGCCATTTGGCACACGGCAAAGGAAGCGCAAACGTCTATCCCCCGCTTGCGGGTAGTCCCTGGGTAAACGGCAGCGAAGAGCGGCTGATCAAGATGACCTTGCACGGTCTGTGGGGAAAAATGACGGTCAATGGAAAAACCTACGACCCGGCACGGGGCGTTCCACCCATGACCGCCTTTCGCTCCTTGCTAAACGACGAAGAACTGGCAGCGGTGCTGACGTTTGTGCGCAATACTTGGGGCAATCAGTCATCGCCCATCCGTCCTGCTAGCGTCAAGCAAGTTCGCGAGCAGACGATCGACCGATCGACATTTTGGAAACCAGAGGACCTGCTGGCAGAGCACCCTTTGGAAGAGGCCTATGCAGCAAGCGATGCTGCGACGGAAACGGAAGACTTTTCCAACGAAGCCTTGGAGCTGGAACTGCTGAATACATCGTCGGCCGAATTGGCGAACGCTGCAATGGAGCGAGGAAATACGGGGCGAGGCAAGAAGCTCTTCTACGAATCGGCCGCAGCTTGCTTCGCATGTCACGATCCTCCGCAGGGTGCAGCTCGACTTGGGCCCGACTTGGCAATGATCAAGACCAAGCTGACGGCCGAGGAACTGGTCGATTCCATCCTGCGTCCTTCAAAACTCATCAATCAAGACTACGCTCAAGTCAGCGTGCTAACCGTCGATGGCAAGGTCAAAACGGGCATTCGAGTTTCGGAAACCGAGGACGAAATGGTCTTGCAAAATCTGGCCGAACCTGAACCGGTAACGATCATGCAGGAGGACATTGAAGACTTGGTCGAGTCGAAGGTTTCCTTGATGCCAGAGAATTTGACCCGGCAATTGAAGAGCCGCGGGGAGTTCGACGACCTGATGAAGTACATCATCGAAATCAGAAAGCGTTAACTCCAGCGAATCGATCTTGATTGAGGATCAAGCGGTTAAAGAGGGTAGCCGGCGGTAAGGTGCAGCACCACAGCCGGCTTGTCGAGAAAAATGCCCCCTTCGATTGCTGCCGAACAGCGGCAAGACAGGCGAGAACCTATTCGGATGCTCGTTTCTCGTCGCTCAAGCGGACAAACGGGCGAAGCTGTTTCGACAATTCTTCGACCGTCGCCGCTTCTCGGTCATCGTTGGCCAAGTTGATCACTTCCCCCGGGTCGACCGAGTGATCGTACAGTTCGCGTCCCGCTTTCCCTTCGAGCCATTCGGTGTAGCGGTATCGCTCGGTGCGTATCGAATAGCCCCACGCGTTCTTGTTGTGCCAAATTTGAGTGACGGCGGGCTTCGTCCAATCGGCTCGACTTGGATCTTCAAGTAGTGGTCGCAACGATGCGCCTTCCAAGCGACCGGGCGATTTCAAGCCACACAAGTCGGCCAGCGTCGGATAAAGGTCAAGCAACTCGACAGGTTTGATTGTCGATGCATCCCTCTTCATTCCCGGCGCAGCAATGATCATCGGCATCTTCGCAGATCGCTCAAACGCCTTTCGTTTGAACCAGAGGCCTTTCTCACCGAGGAAATAGCCATGGTCGGACCAGAACACGATGATGGTGTTCTCCATTAGCTCGTCTTCTTCGAGCGCATCGAGCAGTCGCCCAATCTGGGCGTCAACGAAAGAATTGCATGCGTAGTAGGCTTGCTTGCACTTGCGGGCTTCCTCGACAGTCACATCCTTGAAATAGTACGGCCAGTTTTTCGCGTCTCGCTGAATAGCCATCGGTGGCACGTCCGCGAGATCTTTCTTCGCTTCATCGAGATCGGGGATCGCGATCTCGTTGAGCGGATACAGGTCAAAATACTTCTTTGGCGCGACGTAGGGGCAGTGTGGGTTGAAGAATCCCGCAGCCAGGAAGAACGGCTCATCCTTCTTTTGGTGGATCAACTCGATGATCTTCGACGCAACCATCCCATCGGTGTGTTCTTCGTCGCGGCTGACCGGATCCCACCACGCCATTGAAATGCCGAGACCCGCGTTTTGCCGGCCAAATCCGTAGCGAGTGATTTGGTCTTCCTGCAAACTATCGATGCCTCGCGGGTTGTAGCGTTCGTCCCAGCTGGCTGGGTCATCATTGGCATCGGTGCCGATCTGGCTGGGGTTCCCATAGTGAAAGATCTTACCCGCCCGCGCCGAAAAATACCCGTTGTTTCGAAACAGCTGTCCCAGCGTCACAACATCGGGATTCTTGTCGCGAAGTTCGTGCGCCAGTGTGTGCATATCGAGAGTATCCGGACGCAATCCGGTCATGATGCTCGCTCGACTCGGACCACATAAAGGCTGCTGACAATATGCCCGGTCGAAACGCACGCCGCGCTGCGAAAGCCGCTCCAAATTCGGCGTCTTGACTTGGGCATTACCGAACGCACTCAGATCGCAATTCATGTCATCGGCAGCGATGAACAAGACGTTGGGGGGGGCCGCAGCAGATGCCGGCGCGGGACCGCTTGCGAACACGAAGGCCAGCGAGATCAGCACGATGCACTTGAGGTGAGACATGAATTTCGTTTCCAATCGTTGTGGTTTTTGGCACATCCTAACCCTCTCGGTTTCTCAAGTCAAAAAGATGGCGATTAAGATATGCAACCCTAACGGGCAAGCAGTTTGATTGGAACGTTCATCGGCTCGATGCTTTTCTTTCAGACGAAATCGACGGATCGCGATTCCGTGGGGTACCTGCCGGAACACAATGAGTTGCGAGTCGAAAAAAGGGGACGGGGGTTGTTTTCATTCGGTCACCTTCTTTCTTGGGCGTCCCAAGGGACGAAGGGTAAACCAAAGCCCACTCTTCTCCGCCGTTTCTTCGATCCATTCGGTGCTTCCATAGGGACGCCCTCGGTCGACGCAAACTCGTAGTGCCCTGAGTTCTTTCTCAGAAAGAGCTTCATTGACCCGTGCAATCCAATTGGGAAGCCTTGCGATGGGCCAAGGAGACAATATACGAGGAACTGGTTCGCTTGGTTGGTTCCAGCGGTATAGCGAGCCATGCTTCCATAACTGCGATCGACTGACGAGTTTCGCTCGAACTGGATTGCGTTCGATATAACGACAGACAACGTAGAAGTGGGCGTCATCCTGGATAGGAAAGCTCTTAAAGCGGGACTGATATAAATGCCCCTCCCCTCGGGTGTCGTAGTGACCATGGTAACGCAAGGTATGAGTCGCAGTCACCCACCGCAGTAATTTCCCCATCTGACCATCACGATTCGGACGCAGTAATAGGTGCCAATGATTTGGCATCAACGTAAATGAGAACAGGTTAACGTCATATTTCTCAAGGCCCTCATGCAGCACGCGGACGAACGCTTCATAGTCCTGATCTTTATGAAAGATCTCCTGCCTGGCGTTCCCACGGTTCAGAGCATGATAAATCGCACCCGCCTCATCGGCACGTTTTTGTCTTGGCATTGGCTTTCCTTGTCATAAAAAACCGGTTTATCGACCTAACTTGTGAAAACGACCCCCGTCCCCTTTATTGAGCGTGTAGCGATTGGGATCGTATCCTGCTTCACGGCGTTTGCCTTCGAGCTGTTTTTTTAGTCGCTCGCACTGGGCGGCATGGTCGGGGTTGTTTGCCAGATTGTTGAATTCGCCTGGGTCGTTGGTCAGGTCGTACAGTTCCTGTCCGCTCTGCCCGTAGCCCCACTGCGTGTAACGCCACTGATGGGTGCGGATTGATTCGCCTCCGCTTCGGCTGATCGTAAAGGCGAGGTCCTTGCCCCAGTCTTGGGAAGCGGGGTCCCTGAGCAGGGGGACGAGGCTTTCGCCCTGCAATCCGGCCGGCGGTGTTAACCCGGCCAGTTCTGCCACCGTGGGATAGAGATCCACGAGTTCTGTCAGATGCTGTGTGGCTTGGCCGTGTCGGTTCTTGATCCACGGCACGCTGAAGATAAAGGGTACGCGCGTGGCCTCTTCGAAGAGATGCTGTTTTTGGTATTTGTCGTGATGTCCCAACAGGTAGCCGTGATCGCTGGTAAACACGACGATGGTATTCTCCTTCAAACCCAGTTCTTGGATCGCATCCAGCACGCGTCCGACCTGCGCATCCATATAGGAAACGCTGGCATAGTAGGCTTCGAGCAAACCCTTGTGCGCAGCTGGCGTGATACCATAGCTGTTGTTGCTTTTGTAGTGACGGATGATCTCCGGGACATCATCGAGGTCGCCCTCCGGCACAACGGGCGCAACCATGGATTCACGGTCGTAGCGTTCAAAATACGTTGCAGGTGCCACCAACGGAACATGTGGCCGCACGAAACCGCAGGCCAGGAAAAAGGGTGTTTCCTGATTGCGTTTCAAAAACTCGATCGCCGCCTCCGCTGCCATGCCGTCGGCGTGCTCCAGATCGCCGCCGACTGCTTCAACACTGGTAAAGGACTGTGAACCTGTTTCATTGGGGGACCAATTATGCTTCTTCCCCATCGCGTGATGTTCCGGTGCCTTGATATTGACCACCTCGTCCCAGGATTGCGGATCGTCGTGTTCGGCCGTTCCAGCAATGATTTCCGGTGGAATTCCCATGTGATAGATTTTGCTGACCCGTCCAACGCGGTACCCATTTTGGCGGAACAGCTGCGACAAGGTAACGACGTCTGGCATGTTTTCTCGCAGGTCGCCGCTGTTACCGAGCATGCCGTTGGTATAGGGATAGAGCCCGGTCATCAGCGAAGCACGTGAAGCGCCGCAAACGGGATACTGACAATGCATGTTTTCAAAACGCACTCCATCACTCACCAACCGATCCAGCATCGGCGTCTTGCATTGTGGATGCCCGAACCCGCTCAGAGCCGTATTCAAATCGTCAGACATCAGTAGCAGGACGTTCGGCTTCCGTTCTGCTGCAATACCATCGGTAAGACCAAGCGTGGCACATGCAAACGCCCCCACCATCAACCAGACTGAATTCTTCATACAAGAAAACTCCAAGTACATATTTTGCGACAGGCATAAGAAACACTTCGTGTCGTCAACAATCATCAACATGCATTTGAGACGACGAAATGAGAGCTGGCAACGAAGCAGGACGCCAAGATAACCCATCGTATGAATGACGTGCAAACACTTTCGTCAGCCCACCCGATGGCGAAAAGGATCGGATCCAAGGCTTTCCAACTGCAAAATGCAAAATAATTGCGTGCAATCGCATCGGGTGACGGATCTTGAGCCGACGGACTTGTACAATCGAAACGTGTCGGATGACTACCAAAGGTATTCACGAAGTGGTTCCATCAACATCCGTGTTGTATGATGGCCCAACGAACTGCCCTGCGTTTGTCCAACGAGGGCGGCACGGGACAAAAAGGGTGTGAGCGGCGAGATGCTCTCCGTCGACCACACATGGGCAATGGTTAGCCCTCCGATCCTTTGACTCTTTTACAAACGGGAACGATTTTGATGACTCGCGTACTCTTCTGCATGTTACTTGCCGTGACGATCGGCCCTTGCTTCGTATCGGCTGAAGACACCGAGGCAATGTATCGTCGCTTGCCGGTGTCGGAATATCGAGACAAGATGGCGGCCGGTTGGCTCGGCCAAATGATTGGTGTCGGTTGGGGCGCGCCGACAGAGTTTAAGTTCAAAGGACAGATCATTCCCGACGAGCATGTGCCGAAATGGGCGCCCGAACGCATCAATCAATACAACCAAGACGATATCTATGTCGAGATGACGTTTCTTCGATCGATGGAGCAGTACGGATTTGACGTGTCGATCCGCCAAGCCGGCATCGACTTTGCGAATAGTGGCTACAGACTTTGGCACGCGAATGTTTTCGGCCGTGAGAATCTACGGTCCGGGATCGCGCCACCCGACTCGGGTCATCCAAAGTACAACTCGCATGCCGACGACATCGACTACCAGATCGAGGCAGATTATTCCGGGCTGATCGCACCGGGCATGCCCAACGTCGGGATCGAGCTTGGCGAGAAATTTGGTCGTCTGATGAATTACGGTGACGGGCTCTATGGCGGGCAGTTCGTGGCCGGGATGTATGCCGAGGCGTTTTTCGAGGACGATCCGAAAAAGGTGGTCGAAGCGGGGCTCGCTTGTATTCCCGCCGCCAGCCAGTTCGCCGAAGCGATCCGCGATACGATTCGTTGGCACGGCGAAAATCCCGATAATTGGAAAGCCGTATGGAAGCTTATCGAAGCGAAGTATCAAGACAATCCCGCTTACCGGCGTTTCTCTTGCTCCGATAGTGATTTCAACATCGACGCCAAAATCAACGCCGCGTATATCGTGATGGGGTTGCTCTTCGGAGAGCGAGACATCGAACGAACAACCGTCATTTCGATGCGTTGCGGGCAAGATTCCGATTGCAATCCGTCTAGCGCGGCAGGCGTACTGTGCACCATGATCGGCGTTGACCGGTTGCCGAGCCAGTATACATCGGCCTTGGATCGTACGCCCAAGTTCAGCCATACGGAGTACGATTTTGATGGATTGTTGGACGTCTGCGAAAAGCTGGCACGCCAGGCAGTCGTCCAGCAGGGGGGCCGAATTGAAAAGGACACAGCTGGCAACGAGATTTTTGTGGTTCCAGTGAAACGGCCGAAACCGACGGCCTTGGAGCAGTGCTGGGAACCGGGCCCCGCCAGCGGAAGTCGGTTTACCGAAGACGAAATGAGTCAGATCAAGGTTGCTCCAAAAAACTGAACCCTCCCGATTTCACAAGTTGCACAACGAATCTACGCTGCATTTGTTCTCACCCTCTACCTGTTGCCTGTCGCCGTGCTCGATCCGAATGACGATCGGAACGGTGAAAACGAACCAAAAGAAGAGTATTATGAAACCAATTCGACTACTTTTTACCGTGGCTTTTGTTGGGCTGCTGGGAGCCTTTTCCTCAGCGACATTGCAAGCCGAGAAAACTCGAGTGCTATTTGACTCCGATGCGAACAACGAGCTGGACGACCAACATGCACTCGCCTACCTGTTGTTCAATGGAGACGCCTTCGAAATCGAAGGGATCGCAGTCAATCGCACAAAGAATGGAGGCAATGTCAGCAAACACCGAGAAGAAGCCGAGCGTGTTGTCAAACTGTGTGATCTGCATCCAAAAGTCAAAGTTTATACGGGCGCGAATGGAGAGTTCGAGGACATCAAGAACAACACGGACCAACCCACCTACGACGGAAAGGAAGCAGTTGATTTAATCATCCAACGCGCGCATGCAACCGATGATCGACGTCTGGTTTTGCTGCCGGTTGGGAAATTGACGACCATTGCCCTCGCTTTGAAGAAGGACCCGACCATCATCCCACGAGTCCGAATTGTCTGGCTCGGATCGAACTACCCCGAGCCGGGTGAATACAACCAAGTGAATGATGAGCCCTCACTAAACTCGATCTTGAACACAGACGTTGATTTTGAGATCGCCTTGGTGCGGTACAGCAAACCGTCAGGAACCGACGCTGTCCGCGCCACGCTGGAAGAGATCCGAACCCTCATGCCTGGCCAGGGACCTCAAGTGGCCCCACCGGTCATGGGACGTCACGGCAAATCGTTTACTTGCTTTGGTGATTATTCAGTAGATCTGTTTGAGAACATCACGTTGCATGGGGATCCTCCCTCGCGTGCCTTGTTTGACATGGCCGCGGTTGCCATCGTCAAAAATCCTAGCTGGGCGACGCCGAGAACGATCCCTGCCCCAATACTAAAAGACGGCAAATGGGTAGAGCGGCCTGAGAACCCACGCAAGATCATCCTCTGGGAGAACTTCGATCGGAATGCGATCATGCAGGACTTCTACCATTCAATGAGGCACTATCAGCTGACCGATTGAGTTACGATCCCTCCTGCCCCCTCTTCTCAAACGGACTCCAAGTGGGAAGCGGGCTAACTCGGGTTATTCATCAGTCCAAACATGTTCCCCGTAACCCTTTATAGGCCCATGGCTTACATCGTTTGAGAAGTAAGCATTCGCGGAAGTTGTGGTGAGAGCGAGTTGATCTGGCGGTGAGTGGCGGGATTCTCTATTTGGGGGTGCATGAGTGCTTCGATTTTAGAATCTCAGTCGGTTGATGAACGTCTAAGGTCACTGACGACCTTGGTCGAGGAGCTGATGCAGGAAGTTAGCGACCTGCGATCAGAAAACGCGGATCTGCGACAGCAGGTCCGCGAGTTGCG
>NZ_SJPV01000027.1 GCF_007860135.1 Novipirellula artificiosorum | reverse complement strand
CTGGCAGTAGGTCATGCGAGATCTGTCCGTGCCCGTCGCGAATGGCAGAGGCCAACGCAGCATCGAAGCCAAAGTTCAAGTCACCGATGAATTGTCCGACTTCCAGCAAACTTCGCAGCGCCGCAAGATTGCTACCCAGATGCGGCGTGCCCTGAAAGTACACCCGGTGAGCGTCGCCGCCATCGACTTCAACGTAGTGGCGAAGCACGAGTCCTCCGGCACTATGGCAAACGAAATCAACATGTGCCGAGGCCGCTCCGACACGGCGCATTTCTCGTGCAAGATACTTGGCGCTGCGGGCAAGGCTCTCGTCCGCCGGGTACTGGAAGCCAAGAATACGGAGTTTCGCATCCGCATCCACTTCGGCCACTTGTTCCATCAGTGGTTCATAAACGCCGAGATTCGATTCCATTCCATGGATGCACACGAGGACCCGTTCGTCCGCCTGAATGCTATTCTCTTCGGCGGACTGTAACTCCCTGCTTTCCCGATCAAACTCGAACAGCCCATATTCATCGCCGTAGATCAATCCATCGAGTTCCAGTCGGACGCGTCGCAGACGATGGGTTATCGTCGGCTGCGAAGCCAGTGTGAACGACTCGCCAGATGTCGCTTCTTGGAACTCCGGTTCAACCGGCGGGTCTCCCTCGCGTTCCGGAGGATCGAGCAACAGAGACTTGTTCTGAGCGACGGCGGCGCGGCGGAGCACGTCGAGTCCGTTTTCGACATCAAAGCCTGCATTGCGGCACAAGTGAATGGCAAACAAATCGTCCAGAAAATCGTCTTCGCGTGAGTACGAGGCCTCGAGGATGGCGCCGACGCCACGGATGGATCGAACGATGTCTTCTGCTTTGGCGTTTCGTTCAGGGGCGGCGTCAAGGTCTCGTTTCAGGTGCTCGCGCAACCACTCCCTTTGAAACGATCGTTTTGCATGGCCCAAGCAAAGGTGGCCCAACTCGTGCGCCAGTACAAAGGCGATGCGATCACGACCCGCTGGATCATCGGCCGGGGACGTTTGTAGAAAAGACTGTGAAACGTAGATGCGGCCGGCACCTGCGGAAAACGAATCCATCTTGCCCTGATCGACGATCGTGATCGTAACCTCATAATCCGGAGAACACATTCGAGGCGGCAGCGCGTCGACCAAGGCGGCCAAGATGTCGGCGACCTGGGCTGGTCCATCGGCGGTTTGGTTTTTCGCAAGTACTTCAGCGTGAATCTTCGCTGCACGCTCGATTTCCTCGGCGACCGGCAACGGCGTTCGCGCGACCAACCATTGAACCGCACTCCCGGATGATTCGACCGAAGGAATGTTCTGCTTTTCCGGCGGTCCCCACAATGCATTGTCGTCGATGCATTGTCGCTGTGATGCGGTAAACGTGAGTGGATCCGTGGTCTCCGCCGCCGAAACAAACGGGCCGCCGAGCAATAAAATCCCGATCAGCCGTAGCCATTCGCCGCAATCGCGAGCAGCGGTTCGCACATAACCATGATTCATCGTCAGGCCTCTTTGGTGCAACGCCCGCGAAAAAACGTCAACGTGGACATCCGAAAGAACATCCTACCGGATTCGCTCGCGTGCCGTGACCACTGGAACAGTTCCATGGCCGGCACCTAATTGAAACTGTCCCCCAGGTTGGACGAACCGACCTCACGAAGCCGACTATCTTGGGAGCATCCGTGGCGACACTGATGCAGGTTGGCCGCTCCAACGCACACTTCTCAAAAAAGTGATTCGAAATAGTGGAAGAGTGCTTCGCCGCGAATTGGATGCCGAGCGGGTGAGGGAGTTAAGGGACGGTCTCACGCCCCTGAAACCAAACGCCGCGCCCCAGTATCCGATCGTTAGCTGAGAATCCCAGGCTTCGATTCATCACGGATCGGAATCAGGATTACCGGTAAGCACACGATCCGCTTGCTCACTCAGCATCGCGCGTTCTCGCCTCTGACGATCGAACACCATCCAAAACCAGGTCGCGCATGTGCACAACATCAAAAGAATCAATCCCCAAAGAGGAAGATCGTCATGAAGAGTGAAGGATGCAATTATGAAACCCAGTAATGCTCCCTCAGGAAGGGTGCTTCGCTTTGGTATTTCAGCTTTCTCCAGCTGCGCACTGGCCTCATCAATCATGCGTTCGTTTTTCTTTCACACGCCGAGTTTGTCAGGGGCTAGATCAAAGAGACCATTGTTGCAGATTGGTGCGCGCAAAAAAGCCCCGAAGTTCTGCTTCACCGCTTATGGTGAAAAGACCTCAGCAGTTGGCGGCTTGGCTGCACATATCCCAAGAATCGAGACTAGTTTTTCGGCATCTGTGCGTTGAACGAATTCGCTCAACTCGCGCCGGTCGATGCAACCTCGGCACGCAAGGAGACGAATTGCCAAGAGTACTAATGGCCTTTTCCGCTCCCTTGGCATCTGCGGACGCCGCCCAGCGATGTGACGCCAACCCTGTCCCAGGTTTACTGATTACGAGAACCTAGTCGACGCTGACTCGCAAGAGATCTCGGCTCAGATGCGTACCGGGGCCGTGCTTGGAATCCCGTTTTTCACGTTGTTTGAGTGTCGGCTGAGTATTTTGACCAAACGGGTTGAAGACAGCTAGAATCGAACGGCGCAGGATGAGTGCCGAATTAGAGATCGATCTTGGCTCTCAACCCAAACATCAGCAGTGTATCGGCACGCTCGCGCGACGGTTCGACGACTTGCAGGTCAGCCGTGACGTGGCACCAGGGGGTCACGCCGACGTTATAAAACATCTCGACACCTTGCTCGTCTTGAAGTGGCAGCAGAATCGGAGCGATCTGTTTCAGTGGTTCGCTGACGCCAGTATAGAAGTAGCCGATTCCGAAGGTGTCCTGCGGACGATTACCGATTGGATTGGAACCACCCACGCCAATGTTCGCAGCCCAATTGAATGGGTTGGGATTATCGTCTGCGATCCCGACGTTTCCGAAGACACCCCAGGAACGTGTTGGATCATCGGGCGAAACATAGAGAGCTTGGTCGAATGCGTAGGCCAGCAACCACGAACCCGTCTTGTCAGGGTTTGCTAAAACCACTCCCTGGCCTGGGTCAAAATAGGGATTGGGGTCGAGGCTATTGTAGGTCCCGCTACTGTACAAACCATAAACCATCTGATGCCCAGGCTTGTTCATGAGCTTAGTCGGCAGGGTCGCCGAAGCGAACAGCGACACTCCATTATCGAAGAACGTATCAAAGCCACTCACGGTCGGCGTATTGTTCGCGTCGTAGACGAACGCCGAAAACACAGCTTCCTGGTTTTCATCGAGTACGACCATTCCGGCACCGAACGATGAGTAGGGAAACGCCGTGACGAGAACTGGATTGAAACACAGGGCAAGATTTTGAAACCCGTCTAGGCCGTTTGCTCCTCCGGTGAACGGCTGAACAAAACCATCGAGTGTGTTGATTTTTCCGGCTTGCACCAAAACGGATTCACTCAGTGCCTGCGTCAAAGTGACGTTCGTGAGCGCCGTGACGTCGCGATTTCCGTCGGGTAGTATTTGCGCCGTGCTGACTGGCAGAAGCGTTCCAGAAAACTGGTTGATCGAGCTGCCAAACACTGACTCACCGTGCAGGTTGATCGTCAGACCATCCCATAAGCCAACCTTCTTTCCGTTGATGTTCAGAAACATGTCGACCCGGCCGCGATAGCCGGAAGTCTCGTCGAGCCCGCCGGATGTGATGTCTGAGTAAAAGTTGGTGTTGGAGATATTCCAGGTGTAGCCTTTTTCCTCAAAGCACGACCCCAGGCGACACCAGTCGTCGGACAAAGTGGAGCGTTCCCAACACGAGCTACCACAGTCGGGCGAGTCGAACATTGAATCGCAGGAGTCGTCGCATTGCGCCGCAGCTTGCTGGGGAAAGCATGCGGACAGACAGACTTGCGCGCCGATGAAAAGCCCGAGCGTCAACAGAAGTGGCTTTTTTTGATGGAGAGCTACCACGGTTTCGCTTCCTTGCGATCAAAGTCGAATTCGACGTGACTGGTAGTGGCTGTGGCTTCCAGCCGCAGATTACTTTGGCAAGATGTACTGGCACGCTCTTCCAAACACAAATACCAGGTTGCGCGCACTTGCTCGCAACCCGCCTTTCAGTCGGTATCGTCACAATGGATCCGACGATGCAAACTGATGGACGATCAGCAATCTGTAAGCGATCTGCGGACGCGGTTATTCCGACTAGGCAACCTTGTCGGGCGGGAAACGCGAAACCTCTTCATCGAAGGTGCCTTGAACCAGCGGGAAATAACTGTCGTAGTGCAAGCTGCCAGTCTGTGCTACGACTTCACGCATTGCTATTTGTTTTGCTTTGCCGGCACGTATGGGTCAAGCGTTCCCGGCTTGATCGGTGGTTCTGCGGCCAGCGACGCCTGATGCTCTGTCAGAATCGGCCCACACCCCCAACGTTGCCACAAAGAACCTCCCGTTGCTTTGGTTACGGGATATTCCTCTTTAGGATCACTATAGAGGTCGTAAAAGTGAGGCAGAGGGAACACGTTCAGCTTCCCGCTACCGAGCCCTCCTTCAAACTCCATGAACATCATCTTAAAGTTATGCCACTTCACGCCGTGAATATCGTTGCCGACATAGACGACAAAGCCGTCTCGACCGGATTCCTCTTGTTTCCCCAAGAAGAAATCCGTCATGTCCTTACTGTCGATGATACGATCTGTCGGCACCTTACCACCGGCAATGTTTGCCACTGTAGCGAACAGATCAAACTGGTGAACGATCTCGTTGGAGACCTTGCCTGCCGGAACTTTGCCGGGCCAGCGGACAATAAATGGCACCCGTAAGGACCCTTCCTTACCCGTGAAATAGGAACCACTCCATGGGCCGCTCCATCCCTGG
Source organism: Novipirellula artificiosorum (assembly GCF_007860135.1). Lineage (NCBI taxonomy): Bacteria > Pseudomonadati > Planctomycetota > Planctomycetia > Pirellulales > Pirellulaceae > Novipirellula > Novipirellula artificiosorum. The sequence continues at coordinate 40,164 of NZ_SJPV01000027.1, read as the reverse complement.
TAACCGGGGATACACTCGCCGCCGTTATCCGAGGTAAAAATGAAAATAGTATTGTCGGCAATACCCAACCCATCCACCTTATCCAGTAATTCACCGGTATAGGCATCGATCTGCATTAGCACATCGCCCCACTGGCCATTGCCACTCTTGCCTTCAAATTCTTTACTCGGCAAAATCGGCATATGCGTCTGGGTGTAGGGCAGATACAGGAAGAACGGTTTGTCGGCTTTGGCCTGGCGTGTCATGAAGTCCTTGGCATGGTCGGTGATTTCCCGGTCAATCTCTCGCCTTGCCGGCAGGTCGTAGACCTTCACCACCTTTGCCGGTGAGCCTTTTCTGGCCGAATAAATGTGCTCTTCCTTGATCATCGGATTTTTGCCGGTCTCCTCCGCCAGTTTCCGATACTTCTGGAACATCTCTTGCGCCGGCCAAAGGCTCTCGTCGGTCGAATTGGGGATGCCATACCACTCATCGAAACCCTGATTGGTGGGATAGCGTCCTTCCGCCTGGCCGAGATGCCACTTGCCGAACATAGCGGTGGTATAACCCACATCGCCCAGCATCTCCGGCATGGTGTATTCCCACTGGGTCAAACCATAATCGGCGGTTTCGAGCGGCACAGAACCGTTCCCCGTGCGTACGGCATAGCGGCCTGTCATTAGCGCTGCGCGACTGGGCGTGCACTGCGCCTCGACATTGTAATTCAACAGCCGCGTGCCTTCAGTGGCCAGCTTGTCGATGCGCGGCGTGGCGCCACCCCGGAGAATACCCCCGCCGTAGCAACCCAGTTCGCCGTAGCCGAAGTTGTCCATGTTGATCAGAACAATGTTGGGCTTGGCATTGCCTTCCTGGGCCACCGCATTCTGCGTTACAGTCAGACCTGCTGCCAGCAGGCAGGAGCAGGCGAGTATCATTGTCTTTATTTTGGTTTTCATTTTGGTTTTTCCTTTTTGCCAGAATTCAGGTGTCGGTGGTTGTTGAACACCCACACCTGATAGGGTATTTGACTACTTCGGCGATTGCGAACAAGTCCAGCGAAATTATGAACGCGACTTCGATGGAACTTGCATTCCGCACTCCATCACGGTGGCTGGATTCCACCCGCATCGTTTTTTGGTTATTTACGAACGCGGCTGAAAACACAGTCACATCAAAATACTACTTACTACTCCGAACTCGATTGATCGGCATCTTGCTTGATGCGATACAGGGTCGCTTGAACGGAACGATCGTTGGCGTAATGAACCATCATTGACGCTTCGTCTTTGGTCAGATTCACCAAGCCGGCTTCATAGACCGGAGCTTTGGCATCGCCCGCCATCCATGCAGCGCGTTGCGTCTTCTTGTCGAGCTTGATGACAAACGAACACGCCTCATCGAACGTTACTTCTTGAACAGTATTTGTGGTCACGATGATTTCACAACTTCCTTGCAACTTTCCAGAACGCGCTGGATCGCATCGAAATCACAGGTTTCACTTCTGGCGATGAAGACCAGTCGTGTCTGGGGTGGACTGTCGCCCCAGGGCCTGTCGACCGACAGGACGGCGCGGCGGCCGACGAGTTGCAGAAGCAGGCGACTGTTCGGTTTGTCCGCGGCGTAGACGAAACCCTTGGCGCGAAACAGTGTGCTCGGCAGGTGATTCAGCAGCTGCTGTAACAGTCCCAGATTCATTGGCTCGCTAGACTCGTAAGACCACGTCTCGAACTGTAGATCATGATGATGATGCGCGGACGAAGTATGGTCGCCGGGAGAAGACTCGTGTGAGTGCTCGACTCCGAGCAACACCTCCATCGGAATCCGGCCGAAAGTCGCGTCGAAGATTTGCACCGTTGGTTTGACTTCGCGAATCCAGTCTTTGACGTTCGATAAAGTATCCGAGTCGACCAGATCCGTCTTGTTTAGCACGATCAGATCACCGCCGGAGACTTGCGTTCGGGCCAGTTTCGCTTCCGCGTCCGGTAGTCCGAGGACATGTACGGCATCGACGACGGTGATCACTCCGTCAACGAGCACGGAGTTGCGAATCTCCGTTTGCAGGAACGCTTCGTAAACTCCCGCCGGGTCGGCCACTCCGCTCGATTCAATCAGGATATGTTCGGGAGGATCATCTCGCTCGGCCAATTGCAAGACGGCCTGAATCAGGTCGGTGCGAATGCTGCAGCAGACGCAGCCATTGGCCAGCGTCATCATCCCTTCCTCGACTTGATTGATCAGTTCCGCGTCCACGTTGATCGAGCCAAAGTCGTTAACCAGCACACCGATCCGACGGCCATGTTCAGCGGACAGAATGTGGTTGAGCAGCGTAGTCTTGCCCGCGCCAAGAAAGCCGGCCACGATCGTGACCGGGATTGGGGAAAGCTCCGTGTCAATCAATGTCATATTCGTTTTCTTCAGAAGCCGAACGTGTAAAAGTTGCTCATCGTATCTTCCATGTGATTGGTTCCGGCAACCGGAGCCACATCTCGCAAATACCACTTATCGTCAATCTCCAGGCATATCCGCTGCGAGCAGGCGGGTCAGACGGAGGACCGGCGATTGCGATTCGTCCCCGATCCCGATGCAAGCATCGAAGGCGGAATGCAGTTTGTCTGGGTCGATGCCGGCCCGGCCCCCGATGAGGACGATTTCGGATCGGGGCATCGCCGTTCCCCAGAAGCCGGATTCCTCCAGGTGATAGCGCCTGCCCACCATCTGCAGCACGTAGCGATACCGGGGCAATTCCTCGATCTGGACGACGCCCTTGCAGCGGTAAACCGTTTCGGGCAATTGCTCCAATGTCGAACGCAGCTTGGGCAGCGACAGGGCGCGGTCACTCGTCCAGTTCCATGTGCCGAACACATGGTCATGGGAATGCGCCTCGTCGTGCGCAGTCGCCTCACGCTTGCGGGCGTCTTCACGACGCTCCGGAGGAGGCGCATCACTGCCGCCGACAAAGACCAGCTCCAGCGGCAGCTGCCCCTGCACGACTTCGATGATCCGTGATCCCGGCGTCACCATCTGCACCAGGTTCTTTACGTGATTGAGCTCGTCCGGGCTGACGAGATCCACCTTGTTCAGCACGACAATGTCGGCTGCCCCCAGCTGCGACCGGGCCAGGTGTGCCATGTCGCCCTTCAGTCTCGGCAGTTGCTCCGCATCGACCACCAACAGGATGCTGTTCACGGCGAAAACCAGCGCAAGCTGCGTTTCCAGAAAGGTGTTCAGAACGGGCACGGGGTCCGACACGCCGCTCATCTCGACGAACAGGTGCTCGGGCCGCTCGGGCCGCTGCAGCAGCCCCAGGCAGGCCCCGATCAGGTCATCGCGGATGGTGCAGCAGACGCAGCCGTTGGCGAGGTTGACCGTATCGCCCTCGACCCCAACGATGAGCTTGGCGTCGATGTTGATCGCGCCGAAATCATTCACCAGCACCGCAGCCCGAATACCGTGCTCCCCGCTCAGGATGTGATTCAGCAACGTCGTCTTGCCGGCGCCGAGGAAGCCACCGATCAGGGTGACCGGGATCTTCGATCGGTGCGGGCCATCCGCTGCCACGGTGCCTTGCTGATTCATGGTCTCTCCCATCATGCGATCTTGCCGGTGCCGTGAATCGGCTTGCCGGGGAAGACGTCGTCCACCGTCTCGGAATTTCGCACCATCACGGTGCCGTTGACGAGCACGTACGGGATACCGCTCGACGGAAGCCCGCCATCCTGCATCGTGGCGTTGTCCTGGACCGTCTCGGGATCGAAGATCGTGATGTCCGCGTCCTTGCCTTCCTGGATGCGGCCCTTGTCCGCCATCTGCGGGACACCGTTGTCCTCGAGATACTTCGCGATCATGTAGGTCATCTTCGAGACGGCGAGCGAAAGCGGGATGTCGAGCTTCCTCTCCCGTGTCCAGGAGAGAATTCGCGCATGCGTGCCGGCGCCCCGCGGGTGGCCATTGACCGAATCGAATGGCGTGTCCCAGTCGAGGGCAATCTCGCCCGTCTTGCGATCGGTATAGGCGAAGGCATCGCTGCCGACGACAGAGGAGGGATGTGCCAGCCCTTTGACGACGTCTTCTTCCTGGGCGTTGTAGAACATGGCCGGCGTCAAGGGCGCCGTCTTCATGATTTCGTCGTAGCGCTCCTTGGTGAGTGGCTCGAGGTCGGAGATCACGATGATGTCCTTGTAGTCACGGCCCATGTTGGGACCGTAGTTATCCGGGACCAGATAGTCCGCGCCGACGATGCTCGCGCCATAGTCATAGGGGTAGATCTCGCCGATCACCTGGATCCCCTTTTCGCGGGCAGCGTCGAAAAGCTCCAGCGCGGGGATCGTGTCTCGCAATGCCTGCGCCGACGCGTGCTGGAAAACGATGCCTCCACCGTAGACCTCCTGCGGCGCCATCATCTCGAAGAAGGCGAGCAGGCCGCTCGTGGGCGGCATCTGGCTGGAGAAGCGGGCGTGGACAAAGGACGACTGGCCGTACTTGCCCGCCATCTTCTGGACGATCATGGCTTCCTGCTGGGAGCAGCCGTCCACCATGTAGCCGGCGGCGTGGCCGACACCGACCGATCCCTGCTGCAGCCCTTCCTCCATCATGCGCTCGAACTGCACGATCTGTTCGCTGGTCGCGTGCTCCTTGGACCACTTCATCGTCGTCTTCGTTTTGTCGGGATGGAGCACATCCAGAATGAAATAGCCGTGGTACTGCTCATCGAGGTCCGGGTTGAAGATGGTCTCGCGAATCGGGATCGAACCGACGGAGGCCCCGTAGTTGGTCCGCGACTTGCCTGCCATGGCCTCGTACCAGGGTTTGACCGGATAGATGCCGAACTCGAGCTCCATGGGTGTCGTCACCCCGTCGCGCAGCGCCAGCTTCTGGCCGAACGCATAGCCGGTGTTGTGAAAGTGCATGTCGATGAACCCGGGGCAGACCACGTGCCCTTTGGCGTCGATGGTCTCCTTGCCCTGGATCGGATCCTGGGTGACCGCGGCGATCTTCTCGCCGTTGATGCCGACGTTGCGCACCGCATCGAGTCCGGTCTCCGGATCGATGACTCGGCCGTTGGTGATTATGATGTCGTATTGTTCGCTATGTTGTTTCATAGTCGCCATTCTTTCGTTTTTAGTTTGTTTCCGTTTAGCGACGTGAATTTCCGTGGTCTGTGTTCGTCCCTACCCGTGACCTGAGGTGGACCCAATGTTTTGGACAGATCTGGGAATCAACTAAGCTCTGAAGTAATCAATCAACAACCGTCTAAGCTAAGATCCAGAACTAATAACATGACCATGCTTCAGAAGCCAAAGGTGTAAAAGTCGCTCATCTTATCTTCCATGTGATTGGTTCCGGGAACGGGCGCCACATCTCGCAAATACCACCTAACGTGAATCTCCGGTTTCGAGAGATCGGCCTTGATATTGGTCAGGGTCCTTTCGCCCGCCTGAGCACAAGCCTTGACGCTATCAACGAAAGAACAGTGAACTGTGTTAATCAGGTTCTCGGCATCATCCAGTGTGAACGGCGGGGTCATCTTGCTATATGCTTCCCGGAGCATGATCTGGCGAACGAAGGTGTTGTGCTCTTCGGTCATGTCCACGTCGGGGAAGGTGTCCGGGGTCGGATAGGTGTGGACCGGATGATTGGTGCTGAAAAGCGGTTCGCCAGCCACGCGATCAGCAAAGACATAGGCCCCGGTTTTCTGGTCGATCTCAAAGACTGTGGCAGCACCTGTGGCATCCACAATTGGAATGTGCAGGTTCATCAAGGTCTGCATGACTCTGTTTTTGAGAATCGCTTCTTTGGCTTCTTCCACCGTGGCGCAGGTGGTGAGCAGCAGTTGATGGAGTTGCGTCACAACAAGGCCCGACACATCTCCGCCGCCCGGAGGACTCCCGTCGGCGCCGACTCCTGCGGGATCGTGCATGCAGCTCAACCAGAGCCCCTTTTCGTTGATTCCGTCCACGTACCCCATCAACAATTCATTGGTTGACGCGATGATCGAGCGGTAGCCCTCTTCCGGCTGAAACTCGACCACGACCGGTCGCTCGCACGCGCCAAACGCGCCTTCTGGCACTTTTTTTCCCAGAGTCGTAGTCCACTCGACCGCCGGATGGAAATCAAGGTTGCGGCCCACAAGAACAGCTCCGCCCTCCGACTTCTCTGGGGGTAAGACCAATCCCGAGCACGTGTTCCCTCCCAAGTCGAGGCCGGAACGCATGCAGTCGTACCAGTCGAAACTCAGGTTGGTACCGTCAAACTCGACGGAATCTTCCGGGTGACCAAAGGCCTTTAAGACGCCCTTTTGCAATTCGGCCACGTGCGGCCAGTTCTGGGCCCAGTACTCCTGTCGCGCTTTGCCGTAGAGAGGACTGTAGTAAGGAAGCAACTTCACGCCGTATTCGTTCTTGCCGATTGTGGCGAGATCGAATCCGATCTCTTTCCAACTTCCCTTCACCACGATGTGGTGGGGCTTGCAGTAATCTCCATCTTTGAAGTTGTAGACAGGTTCATTTTTTAGAATAGCCATTGTTTTCTCACTTGGTTTGAATAGAAGAATCGTTGTGGTTGATTAAATGGAAGCCAAAGTCACGGCATGCCCAATCGCTTATTCCCGGATCGGGGCACGCACCGCGCGGCCTGGCATCGCCTTCGCATCCAGCACTTCGTCACGAATGAGGAAGGTGCCGTTGACGATCACATGCTGCATGCCTTTGGAGAGCTGAAGCGGGTCCTTGAACGTGGCCGTATCGGTCACGGTCTCCGGATCGAAGACAATGATGTCCGCATCCATGCCTTCCTGCAGACGCCCCTTTTTCTTCATGCCGGGTACGCAATCGTCAAGGATCAGGGCGCTGTTGAGCGACGCCTGGCGGATGGCATCCATCCAACTCATGACACCCCGTTCACGCACCCACTTGCGAAGGAAACGGCAGTAGTTTCCAGCAGCGCGCGGATGGCTGTTCAAGCCTTCAGGTAGTGGCCATTGGCTGCCTTCGTAGAAGGAGCCCGAGGCGTCGGTCCAGGGAATCGAGTCGGTGCAGATGCCGGCACCCGGAAACATAACCGACATGTCCAGCATCGCTTCATCCTGTGGGTTGTCGTCTTCACGCAGGAAGTGAACAATCACTGCGTCCCCGGGATTCGTCTCACGTGCATCGACGAACTCTTCTTTGCTGGAGAAGTCGTGCATGTTCTTCACCAGAGTGAGGTCTGACCAGGAGATCCCCATCCTTTCCTCGACATCCTTCGGATCGAACTCTGCTGCGGCAATCGCGGAACAGCCAGCGCCATAGACATAGGCCTCGGTGGTCACCTTGAGTCCGGCCGCCTGTGCGCGCTTCAGGATCGCAACGTTCTGTTTAGCGTCATGCAGACTCACACTATTGAGGTGGCAGACATGAGTATGGGCGCCGGTCGCGGCGGCCAGCCCCATCAGCTCGACGAGTGACGCCGTGCCGCTTTTGGGCTCGACCATCGAGACGTTCTGGAGGTGGGTATATGTCGGTCGTCCGTACCTGGCGGCCAATCTCCACAAACCAAGCAACTCCTTGGTCGCCGCGCCCGGGCAGTAGGCGTGAAGCACGCCGATGCCGATGCCACCTTCCTTCAGGCCCTGTTCGGTGAGTTCCAGAATCTGCTCGAGCTCTTTTTCGCTGGGAATGTTTTCGGTCCATTCCTTCAAGCCAAAAGATCCAAACGTCCAGGCAATGTTGGGTACCATCTTTCCCTTTTCAGGGTTCATGCTGGCCAGGCGCGCCCACGCCCATCCTGCCGATGCCCCGTAATTTATAGGACGTCCTTCCTTGGCACAGTTGTCATAGAATTCCCCGATCGGAAGAATGCCAGCTTCCAATTCAAGCGCCGTGGTCACCCCATCGGAGCCCTGAACCCGATTGCTGGCGATGTTCTGGGCGTGGGCATGCAGGTCGATAAACCCAGGCGAGACAATCAGCCCGGAGACATCGACAACCTCTTTACCCTGCAGCGGTTGGTCGGAAATGGCCGCGATCGTGTCGCCGACGATGCCGACGTTAAAGATCCCATCGCGATAGGTTTCCGGGTCGATCACCCGTCCGCCGGTGAGGACGACATCGAACTGTTTGGTTTCGGTTGTCATGGTTTCCTACATTTGTCGTTTTGACGTGAAAGACGATCGGAAGATACGTGGCTGTGGCTTCCAGCCGCAGCGTACGTTTTCTAATGAGGCTGGAAGCACCATCCACGATTACTTCACGAGTTCCAGTTCGCCTGGTCGCCAGGTTTTGTTGATCCAGGGCTGCAGCGGGCCGTACATTCTCAGTCCGATCCACCAGCTCTTTCCGGGTATGGTTTGCAGCCAGTTGCCTTCCTGTCCCTGCGGCGCTTTCGGCGCGAAGTAAATGTCGTACGAACCGTCGGCGTTTTTCTTGATGCCTTTGTCTTGGCTGCCAAGCGTTGGGAACTGCTGGTCGGTCTGAAGTTGCGAACGCGTTTGCGTGTCGTACATGGTGACCGCCCAAAAATCTTTGGCGGGCGGATTCGGCGGCAGATGCAACTTGTAGGTCTTTGAACCGTCGAGCACCTGCTTATTTGAATCGAGCATGTTCAGTCCATAATCCGACCCTTTGCCGGCAACCGTCACGGCCATCGCCGGAGACACACAGATGTAGCCGAAGTGGAAGAGCACCCGCGGATCAAGTCGATAGGCACCGTTGCGAGTGAAGGTCGTATCCTTGTCGGCATAGGCCATGACCCACGTGCTGTCTTTGCCATACAGCAGATTGCCTGGATCGCGTGGGAAGTAACTGATGGCACGAGCGCCGGCGTTGCCGATAGCGGCTGCGTCGGTGAGAATCTTCTTCATCCGCGCATCGGGATTAAACGGCTTTCCCTTTTCAATACCGATAGCGGCCATCATGCCTTTCGCTTCCGGCCCGAGGTAACTTTCGGGTTCGGTTTGGATCAAGGCATGCAGCTTTTCAAAGAAGCTATAGTCGTTCGGCAGGATCGTGTTCATGTTCCTGCCGGAGACGTTGATGAACTCCATCGCCGGAGGATTGCTTTTCTTAGCGAACGGATACACCTTCAAATTTTGGCGAATGTTGGCTGATGCGGCGGGAATCGCCTTCCCCAGCGGCTGGTTTTTGTCCAGATAGCCACGCATGAAAACCCACACGCCGCTGGTCTTTGACGGCACGACGAAGTAGCCATCGGGCACGTCGCCCTTGTAGCCCGGGGGCAGCACGAGAAACTTGCCACCTTTACCTTTGTCGGGACCGGCCACGCCCAGGTCGGTCATGTAGTGAAATTCCATGTCGTCGAGGATGCCCAGCATGTTCGGCGGAAGATCAATGACGGATGGGCCATCCTTCTGCAGATCGAGAAAACCGACTGCATACATGGTGGAAGTATTCCCGGTCAGCAGTAATGACTCGGAATCCATCAGCGAATCCCAGATGCAGATTTTGTTACACGTGTCTGCACCAACGCTCGCCTGACCTTCACGAAGTGTCGTTACGGACATGGCCGGAATAGAGTTGAGAAATACCTGGACGGCTCGCGACCGATCGAGATAGTCGTAGACCGTCTCCACCGTTTTCGGCCTTGGCACTCCGTCGAAATACTCAAGCGTGCCGAGCGACGTTTCGACCTTGTCCGGAGCCGTGATCGACTTCGGAATATCGGTCGTCATTTTCAGCTTCGGCGACTGCGCCCAGCAATTGATTCCTGCCAGCGTTACGGACACCGCGACAATCGCGCGTACAACTATTCGTTTGTTTTTCATTGATGGTTCTCTGCCGTTAGTTTGTAGAAAGGTAGGCCAGGACCTGTCCCGGCGATGCGTGTGCCAGGACAGGTCCCGGAGCTACGATGAATTAGTCAACCAACTCCGGATCACCCGGTCGCCAGGTCTTGTCGAACCACGGTTGCTCCGGGCCGTAGAGGCGGATTAGCATGTTCCAACCTTTACCGGGAACGGATTGAATCCAATTGTTCTCTTGTCCCTCCGGTGCTTCGGGACCGAAGTAGATGTCGAAGGAACCATCGGTGTTTTGCTTCAGGCCTTTCTTGTTGCTGTCGAGGCCCGGAAACCGCTGGTCGGTCTGGAGCTCGGAGCGAGTCTGATTGTCGTAGAGCGTGAACGACCAGAAATCCTTGGCTGGCACGTTGGGCGGCAGATGCACTTTGTAGGTCTTGCTGCCGTCGAGAGCATTGCCATCCGCGTCCATGTAGGCCACGCCATATTGCGAGCCTTTGCCCACCATCTTCATGGTCATCGCCGGGGTGATGCCCGTCGCGTAGAAGTGGAAATAGCTGCGGGCGTCCAGCACGCGAGCACCGTTGTCCAGGAATTCATAACTCCCGCCCGGAAATGGAGTGCTCCAGACACCTTCGCCCGGGTAGAAGTAAAACATTTCATCTCGGGGACGCGCCGTCAGCGTACGAACCGTCACGGCACCCACATCAGCGGCCTCTTTGAGAATTTTTTGCATCCTGGCATCAGGTTTGAAAGGCTGTCCCTTCTTGATTCCGATCGAAGCCAGTTGACCCAGTATCTCTGGATCTTGCCCTTCGCTCGGCTCGGCCTGAACGACGTCGTTGATCTCTTCGAAGATCTGATAGTCAGTCCGATGGATCGTATTGAACTTCTTGCCCGAGACATTGATGAAGTTCATCTTCGGTGGACTGTCTTTCTGTGAGAGTGGATACATGCGGAAGATCCTTTTGGTTGTCTCCACAGCCGGCTTGGGATCGCCGTCCACCTGAAAACCTCGCCAGATGACCCAGTTGCCGTAGGTGTCAGACTGGGCGACGTGATAGCCGTCGGGCACATCGCCCTTGAAGCCGGGCGGCAGGATCAGAAACTTGCCACCCTTGCCTTTGTCCGGTCCAGCGTTGCCAAAATCAGCGACATAGTGAAACCAATGGCTATCAATGATGCCAAGGACATTCGGAGGAGTTTCGATCACGTATGGCTCGTCCTTCATTTCGAGCCAAGCGACCATGTAGACAGACGTCGTGTTTGGCGTCAGAAAGAGTGTCGTGGAATCCATGAGCTCTTCGAACAGCAGCGCGGTCGTATTGGGCGGACCAAATTCAAGGATGCCCTTTCGCATGCCGCCCATCGAGGCAATTTGAATACTGTTCAAATAGGCCTGCACACCGCGCTGAAAATCAAGGTTGTCATAGACTCTTTGAGCCGTCTCTTTGTCGGGCACTCCATCGAACAGTCGCAAAGTGCCCAGGCGCGTTTCCAATTTGTCCGAAGTCGCAATCCCCGGCGGCGTTTCTGTGGTCATTTTCATTTTGGGTACCTGTGCAATTCCGGCAGAAGTCATCGTTAATCCAAAGACGAATCCAAGTGTTAATACGAAGGTTGTTCTGAGTTTCATGAGATGGCCTTTCCATATGTCCAGGAGATTTATTTATTCTTCGATTTTGGCACTCGCCGCTTCGATCGATTTTCGGAGTCGGATGCTGCCAGCGCCTCGTCACCATAGAGCGTGGATATCCAGATTCGGAGGATCGCTTTCTGAACCAATTCCTGGTTCCCGCGCGGACGGCGTCCAAAATGGTGAATCAGCAGATAAGCGTCCATTCGGTTGAGCGCAATGGCTATCGGGCGAGCCTCAAATTGCTTGATCAAGCCGGCGGCTTGATGTTGTTCGATCCGATCCGTGACAGCGACGTCGAAATCATGCAGAAAACCCGTCCAGGCTTTTTCCAACCGGCCATCCATGGGAGCAGCGTCAGAAACGGCACGCAAAATCGGCCCTTGCCGATAACAAACTCCTACCAGCCCAGCCATCGTTTCCTCGAGCAGCGGAATAGGGTCGCCCTCTCCCTCGAGCCAGGCCGTGGCAGCCGCAAAGATGTCGTCTTCAATTCCCCGCAGCAGTGCCTCCATCAATTCATTAAGGTCAGCAAAATACTGATAGAACGCCGACCGACTGGTGCCGGCGAGGGACATTAACTCACCAACCGTCAACTCACGGAAGGGATGCGTCCACAGGAAATCCAATGCACTATCAAGAATCGCTTGCCGAGTTCTTTCGGACTTGCGCAACGCCGAACTCTGGCTGGGATCGTTCCTGCGACGAATCTGAGATTGTTTCGAAGCTGACATAACGTCAGATTGTACTGACGTAACGTCACAATCGTAAGGAGGCGTCGAATCCTCGAGACTCGATGGATTCGGCGGTCGAGCACGTAGAGAGCTCACGGCATCGAGGGCCCACGAGCAAACTCGTAGCGTGCGAGGTGAGGCACAACAATTTTGGTTGCCGGTCGATGCAAAACGAAGTTCATCGTCGCCAGTGGCTTGCAGCGAGCCTGGCGACGGGATTTGAACTCGCTAACCTTCTACTCCACAACGAGTTGCAGTAAGCCGTCTCGCCGCCGGGCGGAAGTCACCGGGCTGTTTGAGCTGAACCACGAGCGTGACTCGCGCGCGTGGGCAGCGCGCGTGCTGCTGGTACGGTGCCCTCTAACCGCATTGGGCGGACAGGTATGCGGTTTCAATTGGCGGATACTAACGGCGAATACGTTGCCCTAAAGCAACTCGACTCCGTCACTTTTAACTGCGTTCGGTTGGACCAACTTCGTGCTCGGAGCTGATCCGCTCCGGCGCGTCGGTGCCCAGACCGATGCAGATTAGCAGCTTTGGCGCAGTTTTCCCCGATTTTGGTCATGGATTTTACGAAGACTGCAGCGAAGAGATTTTGCGAAGTGCGAGCGGGCGATGCAACCGAACGCAGTTGGGCGACCGAATGCAGAGACTGCTAAAGGCCCGTTCCGCACCCTTGGCTTCTTTTTCCTCACACGCGGTGACGCTGCGTTCGTCCCGTTGTGTAAGTCCTCATAGCTTGTCCGATTCAGAGTCATAAACGATCTTTCCGCCGATGATCGTTTACACTGGCTTGACGTCGCGAATCTCATCGACAGCAACGGTCATGTAGTCGCGATCGAGAACGACCAAGTCGGCCCACTTGCCGACCTCGAGACTTCCCAGGTCATTTTCTTTGAACATCAGAAAAGCGTTGCTTCGAGTGTGGGCGGCGAGTGCAGCCTGACGAGAGACCGGTGTGCGGATCGATATCTTGCTTGGAAAGACTTTACCACTCGTTACCCACTACAGGCTGTGAAACGGGTTGATCGTGGAAACAACAGTCGAATCAGAGCCGAGCCCCCACACGATGCCACTTTCCTCCATCCACGAAACAGGCGGCGAGTCACGATCGTCCACCGAAGGTTTCGCGGTCTTGTTGTGGATGGCCAGCGTCATTCCGAGTTTCTTCGCCCGTTCGATACTTTGGCGCGAGATCAGGTCGCAGTGGGCGATCGTCCAACGCAGATCTTTCATCGGATGAACTTTGTTAATTCGTTCGGCGATGTCCAGCATTCGCGCAGCAGTCGAATCTCGCTGCGCATGTTCGTGAATGTGCCATCCTCTCTCAGCCGCGGTGATTGCGAGCTTATCGAACTGGGCCCATACATCGTCGCCGTCGAAACTTTGTCGCATGCTGCTGTCATGCAAGGGGTTGTAGGTGTGTTCGTCTGGTGTGGCGTTTTCGATGACTTGCACATCGTAGACTGGGAGCGGCATTCTGGTAGCGTTCACGTGGCACGCAAGGCGAACAATTGATGTGGGTTGGTCATTGGTGATTTGTGTACGGTAGGCATGATGGCGCGGCGGCGGTTCGTCGCCACCATTCTCGCCCCAAGGCTCCCCAGACGTCGAGTTCCGAAAGCACGGAGGCTCTCGTTCCGAACGCTGCGCGATCGGTTCCCCCCTTTCGGCGAATGTTTACGTTCAAACGGGGGCGGGCTGGTGCTTTCACAGATCGAATTTGCTAGACTCAGACACAACCCGGAGGGTGACGACAATGACAAGTCTTGCTGAGAAAGCCGATTGCGCACTTGAACGACTCAAATCCTCTCGACGTGACACAGGACAACCAAGGGAATCCCCTCTCGCCCGATGAGGCTGCACCTGCCGAACACCCCCAGCGCATCGGTCGCTACCGCATCGAGAAAGTGCTGGGCAAAGGGGGCTTTGGTCTTGTCTATCTGGCCCACGATGAGCAACTGGATCGACTGGTCGCCATCAAGGTGCCGCACTCCAAGCTGATCTCGAAGCCCGAAGATGGCGAGGCGTATCTGACTGAGGCTCGCACGGTCGCCAATCTCGATCATCCCGGCATTGTGCCAGTGCATGATGTTGGCAGCACGGAAGACTGCCCCTGCTATGTCGTCTCCAAGTACATCGAGGGCACCGACCTCTCGGCAAAGCTCAAGAAGATTCGGCTGAAATACCGGGATGCCGCCGAACTCGTCGCTACCGTTGCAGAGGCTTTGCATTACGCTCACAAGCAGGGACTTGTCCATCGGGATGTGAAGCCGGGCAACATTTTGATCGGCAAAGACGGTCAGCCTTACGTCGTCGATTTTGGCTTGGCACTGCGAGAAGAGAACATCGGCAAGGGGCCGAGGTATGCAGGCACTCCATCCTACATGAGTCCCGAACAGGCCCGTGGCGAAGGGCACCGGGTCGATGGTCGGTCGGACATTTTCAGTTTGGGCGTCGTGTTCTACGAGTTGCTCGCCGGTCGTCAGCCGTTTCGTGGCGATACACAGGCCGAGTTGTTGGAACAAGTCACCAGCTACGAAGCCAAACCGCTGCGGCAGTACGACGAGAAGCTGCCGAAGGAACTGGAACGTATCTGTCATAAGGCGATGGCGAAGCGGGCCAGCGAGCGGTATTCGTCGGCGCACGACTTGGCCGAAGACCTGCGATTGTTCTTATCGGAACAGACCGTGATCCAGAGTGGCACGTCGCCGGGTGTTGTGACATCGGTTGCTTCCTCGACTCAAGGTTCAACGCAAGCTTCCACATCGCTTGGTTCAATTGCCGTATCGTCCACCTCGATGAGTCTGGGTTCCTCCGATAGCCAACCGATCAAGATCGTCCCGAAGGGCTTGCGGTCCTTTGAAGCCCACGATGCCGACTTCTTTCTGGAACTGCTGCCGGGGCCGAGAGATCGTGACGGACTGCCCGACAGCCTGCGGTTCTGGAAGACTCGCATTGAAGAAACCGATCCCGATAACACGTTTTCAGTCGGCTTGATCTACGGACCCTCGGGTTGCGGTAAGTCGTCGCTGGTCAAAGCGGGACTCTTGCCTCGGCTTTCCGAGGAAGTGATCCCGGTTTACATCGAGGCCACACCGGAAGAAACGGAAAGCCGTTTGCTGCATGGTCTGCGGAAACGCTGTCCCGCACTCGAAGACAAATTGAGCCTCAAAGACACACTGGCAGCACTCAGGCGAGGCCAAGGCATTCCAGTCGGCAAGAAAGTGTTGATCGTTCTTGACCAGTTCGAGCAATGGTTGCACGCCAAGAAGGAAGAGGAGAACACCGATATGGTGCAAGCTCTGCGGCAATGCGATGGGGGCCGAGTGCAGTGCATCGTGATGGTGCGGGATGACTTCTGGCTGGCGGTGAGTCGGTTCTTGAGAGAACTGGAAATCCGACTCATTGAGGGACAGAACAGTGCGATGACCGATCTTTTCGATTTGGACCATGCACGAAAGGTCTTGGCAGCATTTGGGAGGGCATTCGGCAAACTCCCCGAAGTCATCAAAGAGACATCGAAAGACCAAAAGGACTTCCTTAAACAGTCAGTGGCGGGTCTTGCCGAGGAAGGCAAAGTCATCTGCGTGCGCTTGGCGCTGTTTGCCGAGATGATGAAAGGCAAGGCGTGGACCGCCGCCGCATTGAAAGAAGTCGGCGGGACAAAGGGTGTCGGTGTCACCTTCTTGGAAGAGACCTTCAGTGCTTCCACGTCACCGCCCGAACACCGCTACCACCAGAAAGCGGCCCGTTCTGTTCTGAGAGACCTGCTGCCTGATTCCGGCACGGACATCAAGGGATATATGCGGTCCCATGCGGGACTATTGGAAGCCTCTGGCTATGGCAATCGTCCCAAGGACTTCGATGATCTGATCCGCATTCTGGATAGTGAAATCCGACTCATCACGCCGACCGACCCCGAAGGCAAGGATGTGGACGATGACTCCGTGACACAGACCCAAGCAGGGCAGAAGTATTTCCAACTGACGCACGACTATCTGGTGCATTCTCTGCGAGATTGGCTGACTCGCAAGCAGAAAGAAACTCGCAAGGGTCGGGCGGAACTGAAGCTGTTCGATACCTCGGTGACTTGGAACGCCATGCCGGAAAACCGCTTTCTGCCGTCGTGGTGGGAACACCTCACGATCCGGCTGCTGACCGACAAGAAGAAGTGGACCGAACCGCAGCGGAAGATGATGGGCAAGGCGGGGCGAGTGCATGGCGTGCGTTCCGCTCTGGTTCTTGTTGCGTTGGCGGCTGTTTCTCTCGGCGGGATCACGATTCGCAGCAGCATCGAGAAGAACCGGCAGGAACTTGTTGCCCAGAAGCAGGAAGAACAAAACGACGCAGAAGCAACACGCCTTGTCGAAGGTCTGCTGCAAGCCGACACTTCGCAGGTGAAAACGATCATCGGGAATCTGAGCGACTACCGAGAGTATGCCAACGACGATCTGAGCAAGGCGTTTACCGAGTCGCCCGACTATTCCAACGCCAAGATCCATGCGGCCTTGGCGATGCTGCCCGATAACAAGTCGGTGCTGCCATTTCTCAAAGAGAGGCTGTTGATTGTTTCGCCTGCTCAGTTTGCGGCTGTCCGTGATCTGCTGGCAGATCAAAGGGCTGACTTGATTGCCGATTACTGGCAGATCGCCAAGGACAGCGGCCAAGCCCCCGCCCGGCGTTTTCAGGTGGCTTGTGCCTTGGCGAGTTACGATCCCGACAACGAGCATTGGCAGGACAAGCAGTTCTCCCAGTTTGTGGCCGGTTATCTGGTGAGTGTACTGCCTTCGGAATTGCTGCCGTGGCGAAACGCCCTGCGTCCCGTCAAGGATGATCTCACCGCACCATTGGCGGCGATCTACCGTGATGCCAACAAGGGCGAACAGGTTCGTGGCTTTGCCACCGATACGCTGGCCGATTACCTGAGCGACGATGCCGAAGTGCTGTTTGATCTCTTGGCCGATGCCAACGAAAGCCAATTTGGACCCATGTTTGGCAAGCTCACGACGCACCGGGAAAGGGCGATCACACTCGGCAACGCCGAAGTCAGCAAAACTCTGCTGCCACCGACAATGGATTGGACCGTCCGCTTTTATGAACGGGATATAACAGAGCCGCCGCAGCCTCCCGCCGACTGGGAGGTGGTGCTGGAATCTCCAGTGCTGGATGAATTGCGGACGGCCCAACTCGACTTGCGAGAGCGTAAGGAATCGCCCACGCCACCAACCGACAAGGTTCCGAGCGAATTTTTTGCCACCGTCGCTACCACGGAGATGACGCTGGATGATGCCGAGTATTCGCTCAGCATCACTTTTGACGATGGGGTGCGAGTCTGGTTGGATGACAAACAGGTATTCGAGAACTGGGCAGTCAACGGTGCGACAACCAAGACGGTCACGATCCAAGGCCAGTCGGGGCAACACACGCTCAAAGTCGAGCATTTCCAGATGGGCGGGGGATATGCGTTGGCAGTGGGCATCCAGCTTCCCGAAGATGCCAAGGAAACTTTGGCGATGCGGCAAGCCAACGCCGCTGTGATGCTGCTACGGATGGATGCCGCCGAAAATGTGTGGCCGCTGCTCAAGCACAGTCCCGATCCACGGGTTCGCAGTTACATCATTCACTGGCTGAGTCCACGGGGCGGCGATCCCCCGACGATCATTGCTCGCTACGACAACGAAACCGATGTCACGATCAAGCGGGCGTTGCTGCTCTGTCTCGGCGAGTTCGAGTTGCCGGATTCCGAACAGCAGCCATTGATCGAAACGCTGCTGACCGTTTACCGAAGCGACCCCGATGCCGGTCTACACGCCGCCGCCGAATGGCTGCTGCGGAAGTGGAGGCAAGCTGACGAGATTGCCGCCATCGACAAGGAGTTGCAGCAGAACGAGGAACAACTCACAGCCGCCAAGGACAATAAGCGGAAGTGGTATCTCAACACGCAGGGCCAGACCTTCGTGATCCTCGATGCGGATGAGTTCCAGATGGGATCACCGGAATCGGAGGCGGGACACTTTCCGAGTGAGATCTTGCATCGACGCAAGATCGGCAGGCGGATTGCGATTTCTGCCAAGGAAGTGACGAGAGAGCAGTGGCGAGTGTTCGCCAAGTCACAGGTGGAAAACGTCTGGCCTGCGGATCTGGAGGGACTGAAATCCGCCATCCGCACGGACGATTCCCCGATGATGGCGATGACGTGGTATGAAGCGGCTTGGTACTGCAACTGGCTCAGTGAGCAAGAGGGGATTCCCATGGAGCAGTGGTGTTACGAGCCGAACGACAAAGGAGAATACGGCCCCGGCATGAAAGCCAAGGAAAAGTTCTGGGAATTGACCGGGTATCGATTGCCGACCGAAGCGGAGTGGGAGTTTGCCTGTCGAGCAGGGGCCAGCACCAGTTGTTATTACGGCGTCACAGAGACGCTGCTTACCAACTACGCTTGGTATCTGGCCAATGGAGACAGCCACAGTTGGCCGGTAGCGAGCTTGAAACCGAACGACTTCGGTTTGTTCGACATGCAGGGCAACGCTTTCGAGTGGGTGTACGATGCTAACGGCAGTTATCCGCAGCCTTCTGAAGAGGTGGCCATCGATGCACCGAGCGTAGAAGGCGTCGAGGATGCTATTAGCCGTTTGTTGCGTGGCGGCTCGTTCACCATTCGCTCGTCGGTCGTCCGTTCCGCCAATCGTGCCTTCAACCAGCCGACGTACCGGAACGACTATGGTTTCCGTCCGTCGAGAACTTACCACTTATTTCCTTAACTCCTTTACCCTTCAAGTTCGGGCTCCGCCGTGGCAACCGAACGGGTTGTTGTGTCCTCGCCTGTGAAGCTGACAGTGCAGGAAGAATGCCACCACGAAGGGGCTACACCTTTTCATGACATTCATTGATGGTTCCACGAAAGCTGGTCAATGACGCTAATGAGTTTCGTCCGGATCATGCGACGACACAGGAGGAAACGTCGCCCGGGCATCGTACACAAACAACGCTCGTATTTTGTCGCAGAACTGTCCGCCCAGCAAACAGAGTCCAGCGATCAAGGCTACGTCGCCTACAATCGCCACCGTCAATCGATAGCGAAGCAAACTCGGTGCGGACTCGTACAGATACGGTAAAAGCCAACCGATCAGAATCGGAATCAGAAACACGACCAAGCCAGCATAGTATCGTCCCCGAGACACCTCGCGGGGCAGAACCGTGCGGCGGAACAGCTTCCAGATCCGCGCTTTCAGCTCATTGAAACCCGCCTTGCCGAGGACAACGACGGTCAAAACGATCGCTAGTTCCGGCACGCCCAGCAGCAACACGCCCGACAAAACTGACTTCCACGTCGCTGGCAGAGAAGAGTTTGTAACAAGAGAAATCGCCAAGGGTGCCAATTGTCCGGTCACAAAGATCGCGGCTCCTGCGCGCAACCGATTGCCCGGCACCACTTCGTCTGCCTTGACTGGGTCTTCAACCATCTT
Source organism: Novipirellula artificiosorum (assembly GCF_007860135.1). Lineage (NCBI taxonomy): Bacteria > Pseudomonadati > Planctomycetota > Planctomycetia > Pirellulales > Pirellulaceae > Novipirellula > Novipirellula artificiosorum. The sequence continues at coordinate 20,616 of NZ_SJPV01000027.1, read as the reverse complement.
CGTCACCTCCCGATGAAATTGGGTCGTTGCGGCCGTGCATTCCCCATCTGCGTCAGTCCCCGCGTTTCTTAACTGGTAGTTGCCCTTCGATCCGTCGAGTGTTTCGTCATCTGCATCGGTTTAAACGGCGGGATAGTACGCCTCGGCTGGTGTGTTCACATACATCGACTGCCATCCGGCGGCAGCGCGATATAAGTAGTCCGTACTGGTCAGTGCTTTTTGCGTCTGGGCTTCAGCTACCGATGTCAGCTTTCGGCGGGTTTCCTCCGCGACAATCAACGGAAGCTTGCGGCTACTTGCCACCAGACGACCGAGTGGCCTCCATGTTTTTGATGATCTTGTCGACGCTGAAACTCCCTGGTTCATTCTCGATGGCAGATTTTGGGAAACGCCATGCCCGGTGGAATCCCGGGCGCGGCGCAAGGATTCGGAAACGCAACCTAGTTGTTGGACGGCTTGGCCTGAATCCGGTCCATGATCTCGCTGAGATTCCACGACTCTGGCTTCTGGCGGGGCGGAAACTCCTTAAAGGTCTCGAAGAACGCCGCAGCGACCACACCGGCCGGCTTCATATTGCCCATCTTCACCGCCCACCAGTGATTGTACTGGTTTGAATCCGTATTAGCGCGCTCGAATGGATCTCGCCGGAGGTTGAACAATAGGGGGGCGCGAAGGGTGATCAAAGGCTCTCTCCAGACCGTCGTTGTTCTTGCTCGCTGCTCCATGTAGACGAGTTTCCAATCGTCATAGCGAATGGCGGCGACCTCGCCGCCGTCTGTCGGGTAGATGAACAAACGGCGCGGACTGCCCTTCTCTTTGCCGGTGATATGCGGGAGGACGTTGTAGCCGTCGATGCGCACTTTGTAGGTCGTGTCGCCGATCTTGTGGCCTTTGAGGAGTTTCTCGTTAATGTCAGGGGCGCCTGCTGCGGCCAGCAAGGTCGGCAACCAGTCCTGGTGAGCGACAATGCCGTTGGAAACGGAACCCGCCGGGATCTTGCCGGGCCAACGCACTTCGCAGGGAACTCGATAGGCACCCTCCCAGTTGGTGTTTTTCTCGCTGCGGAACGGAGTATTCCCACCGTCGGGCCACTCGCTGTAGTGAGGGCCATTGTCCGTCGAGTTGATGACGATGGTGTTGTCAGCGATCCCCAATTTGTCGAGCTGGTCCAAAAGGGAGCCGACCATGTTGTCTAGCTCGACCATGCCATCGGAATAGAAGTTCCCGTTGGGACCAGAGATGCCTTTGTGCTCGGGGCGGATGTGCGTGTAGAAGTGCATCCGCGACGGGTTGAACCAGACAAAGAATGGCTTTTCGTCTTCATGGGCCTTGTTGATGAACTTCTGTGTCGCGGCGAGAAACTCGTCGTCCACCGTTTCCATGCGCTTCGATGTCAGCGGCCCGGTGTCTTCGATCGTTTGCTTGCCCACGCGTCCCCAACGGGGCTGCTCGGTCGGATCGTCCTTGTCGGTGGCGTAGCTGTGAAGCACGCCACGCGGGCCGAACTTCTCCTTGAAGCCTGGATATTTCGGGTAATCCGGATCCTCGGGCTCCTCTTCCGAGTTCAAGTGGTAGAGGTTGCCGAAAAACTCATCGAAGCCGTGAGCGGTCGGCAGAAACTCGTTGCGGTCGCCCAGGTGGTTCTTGCCGAACTGTCCTGAAACGTAGCCGAGCGGCTTGAGCAAATCGGCGATCGTCGGATCTTCCTTCTGAAGTCCCACGCGTGCGCCCGGCAAACCCACCTTGGTCAAACCGGTGCGCATCGGGTTCTGTCCCGTGATGAACGCCGCCCGACCTGCGGTGCAGCTTTGCTGTGCGTAGTAGTCAGTGAAGGAAACTCCCTCCTTGGCGATACGGTCGATATTGGGCGTCTTATAGCCCATCATTCCGCGGTTGATATAGCTGAGGTTCCAGGTCCCGATATCATCCCCCATGATCACCAGAATGTTCGGATTTTTCTGCTGGGCTGATGCTTCATCAGGTGTACCAACCATCAGGCTGACGGTCATGGTGACCGCCACGATGGCGAGCAAGCCGCGATGTTTTTTAGTCGTCATAAGTTTTGCCTCTTTCATTTTGAGCAACGAAGTAAATACAGTTGTGATGTCGAGGTCCCTCTCTTCGTTCTGTTCGGCGGTCTTGCGGTCGCTTTGGTTGTCATCGTGATTTCTTGGTGCGGCGAGCATGGGAGCAAGATGCAGCTTGACGTCCCAACCAGATCTTCGCTTCATCAAGTTGAGCGTGGTCGATGGATTGAACTTTGAACTTATTTGTATTGTCTTGCCACAGCGCGATTGCTTCGCAGCCATCGTACTGATGGATTTCGAACAGCACGCAGACCCTGCCGTGCTGCCGGACCTGACGGTCAACCGCGACGCCAATGACGCTGCCAGTCATCGATTCGATATTTCCGGCCACCTTGACGTGTAATACTTGACCGGAGGAGACGATTTCGACAACCGCCTTGCAGCCGACATTGCTTACTTCGGAAAGTGCGTTGTGCTCGTTCGGTATGAAACCGACCATGTCTTATCTCGCTCGTTGGGCTTCGCGAATTGTTTCCAGCAGTTGCGACGGCGGAGCTCCCTTATAGGCAAAGCCTGCAACGCCAGAGTCGAACGCAGCAGCACGGGCCTCTTCGTGAACGCTCAGCGCGATGATCAGGGGAGGCGCATCAAATAACTCCAGTAGTGCTTGCAGGGTATCGATCCGTTTTCCCAGTACGTCCCAATCGAGTACCACCAAGTCAGGCCGCTCGGTCTTGACGGTCAACAGCAAATCCGTGATGTCAGCGACTTCGCCGGCGAGCTCAAAATCAGGCTGCGCGGCGATCAACATGCCGATCGCGGCCCGTGTCGTGCTTTCTTCCGAGGCGATCACAATTCGCATCACTGTCCGTTTCCCACCTGCCGAATCGCGTCAACGTGAACCAACCATCTCGGCGGATCTTGTTTTAGGGCGCGTCAGTGCGTAATCAATCCGACATTTGACCTATTCTGACATGGTACAGATGTACTACGAGTCGGCTTCGGGACGAAGTAACAAAGGCGGCTAAAGCCTGAACACCAGCGTTTTGTTGGTGCACAGCCTTTGGGCGTCTCAAGTACTGATGTCACCGGACCAAGCCACGCGCCACTGCGATCGCGGCAACTTCGGCGCGGTTGGCAGCGTCCAACTTATTGATCAGCTGACTGACGTGATGACGCACCGTGAACGGACTGCGGTGCAGTTGCTTGGCGATCGCTTTGTTGCTCATGCCTTTGACCAATAGCGCGAGCACTTCGCGTTCCCGATCCGTTAGCTCGACCGCCAAGTCAACCGGATCGACCAACAGATCGTTTGCGGCCTCCTCGCAAATCGTCGTTTGGCCGGCGCAGGCCGAACGAATCGCGGCTGCCAACTCTTCCTTGCTCGCATCCTTCAATACATAGCCGATCGCGCCGGCTCGCATCGCGCGACGGACAAGATCGGGATCATGAAAACTGGTCAGAATCAACACGTTGACTTCGGGACATGCCCGCTTGATTGCTGCGGTGGTTTCGATTCCGTCCAAGCCGGGCATCTTCATGTCCACCAGTAGCACATCGGGATTGACTTCCTGGCACAAGCGGATGGCATCTTCGCCGCCAGGTGCTTCGCCAACCCAATCGAGATCGTCGAACGCCAGCATCAAAAAACGGATCCCGCCACGCAGGATCTCGTTGTCGTCGACGGAGGCAACGCGAATCGTATCGGAATCAGTTGTCATCATCGCCACCGATTCTTGAATGACGGTTCCAACGCAATGTGATGGTCGTTCCCCGCTTTGATTCCGAATGCACGTTCAACTCACCTGCAATGGCTGCGACCCGTTCACGCATGATTGCCAAGCCCATCCCGGCTGCATCTGTGGCGACCTCGAATCCACTTCCATCGTCGCGTATCGTCAGCGTTGCATTCGGGGCGTCACAGACCAAGCTTAGCCAAACCTTCGTCGCGTGAGCATGCCGGGAGATGTTATTGAGCGACTCTTGGGCAACCCGATAGAAGGCGATCTGAACTTCCTCGGGAAAGTGCATCTTGCCATCGATTTCCAGTTGAATCGGAATTCGCGTTCTTTCGGTCATGGAATCGGCCAACTGCCGAAGTAGGGTTTCCAGGTCCTTTTCCAGCAACGTTGCAGGATGGAGCTCCAGCAGCAGCGTCCGCATCTCCGCCAGCGCGCCTCTGGTCAAATGCTTTAGTTCTTCCAGCCCGCGCATCGCCTCATCGGGTTTGCGTCGCCACACTTCTGGTAGGGCGTCGGCGATGGCTGCGGTTGAGAACAATGTCTGAGTGACGCTATCGTGTAGCTCTCCCGCGATGCGGTTGCGCTCGTCGGCCACAGCAGTGCGCAGGTCAGATTCCCTCTGCGCAAGTTTGGACGAAAGCTCTGACGTCCGCATGACTTCGCCCGCCAGGTCATAGCTGGTAAAACCGACGAGAGCTAAGAATCCATAGGTCGAAAGATAGGGAGAATCAAGACGACCTGTGTCGACAAAGAATGCGTGTGTTCCGAAGCAAAGCATGAAGACCATAACCGCTGCCGCAAAAATGATTGCGCGTCGGCGCTCCTCGCGCTGCCAAAGGTGGTAGCAACCGTCCGCGACCAAACCGATGATCACTACAAACGCCAGTTCGGAGGCTAGCCGCCATGGGTTGTCTTCGCCAATTGCAAGCCAAAGACGTTCTCCCCAGGGCAGCGTGATTTCACGCAAACCGGTGAGCTCAGTGTACAGAAAGCTTGCCGGCGAGAAGACGTTAAGCACCATCGCGATCAAACAGGCAGCCACAATCGTCGCTGCGACGTACCTTCCTATTCGTCCGATCGACGTGTAGGAAACGATGAAACAAACGGTGGCGACAGCCCAGCATCCCGATGTTGCCACGTACCATCGCAAAGCGGAAGACATCGCGTCGATTGAATCGGCGCGATACATGACGGCTTCGGCGATCGCATTCGCGCCCGCAGCGGCGGATGTAACCGCAAAGAGCAAGTGGACGATCTCGCGATGCGCTCGTAACCAAACGAGCCAGTGAATCACAGCAATCGTCAGAAACACGGCACATGCCATGTACTGGGCAATTTCCAAAAAGTTCATTGTCGTGACCTCGCACTGCGGCGCAATATTCCAATTTCACACCCCATGAAGCCATAACCCTCAGGAACAGAATCAATCCATCGAGGTGATGCAGCTTAGTCGGTTTGCTGTCATCACGCGAACCTATTCCGATTGGGCAAGCACTAGCGAACCAGCCGGTATTTTCGCAGGAACCGATTGCACTTCCCCGATAAACGTCCCTGGATGCCTAGTGAATTTCAACCAGATTTGTTGACTAGATCAGGGTAATTGAGATGTGGCAGATCCACAAGCGGAAACTGAATGACCCAAGATTGGGCTGGAATGCATGTTGATCGAACAAAATTGAAAGGTCATCTTGCTCTACCGTTCTTGTTGATCGTCAACTCGATGATCCTCTGGCATCCATGCCAAGGTCAAACGCTTGTGGATCCGTCGACGGACCATGACTTGGTCCAGTGCGTGACACCGTGCGATGATTGGCTGATGCTGGATAGTGGCAACGCTGACGCACAACAAGTCCGTGGTTGTCAGGACCAGGCGTATCGACCGATCGCGTCGTCAGCGGCACTCGATTCACTCGCCTGGAAAAAGGGACCTTGGCAGATCACACCCTATGGTTATCTGACTGGTGAAGTGATTGCCGCGAGTTCAGCCATCAGCGCACGTCCGTTTATTCTATTCGTCAACAATGACATCGGCACCGACGAGAAGCAATTCACGGTGCATGGCCAAACGACTGCACTGGGCGTCGACATTAAGGGCCCGAAGGTCGGGGCGTTGCAATCCGGTGGCAATGTTCTGATCAACTTTCTCGGCGACCGCCCTATACTCAACCAGTCAACGCCATTTCTGCTACGTGCCTACGGTCAACTCGTCAACGAGGATTGGCGTTTCGGCTTTGGCGTGGCGCCCGACATCTTCGGTGCCCGAACTCCGACAACCGTCAATTTTGGCGGTAACTTGCAAGCCGGAAATATTGCCGCTTTTCGTGGGCAGTTGCGTGTCGACCGGTTTATCCAAGTCGCAGATAACGTTCGCTGGACGACGATGGGAGCGATCTCACAGCAGGTGGTCACTGACTTTACGAACGATCCGGGCGCGATTGGCACCGACAATGGTTGGCCAAACATCGAAGGCCGCCTGCTGCTTGGGCTGGGAGAATTCAAAGCGGGAGAGTCGCCGTTTGAAATTGGCGTCGCAGGCGTGATTGGCGAGACTCGCGCGATCGGACTCAATGATCGCAACGTCAGCAACACTTGGGGAGTTTCTATCGACGGCCTAATCGATTTGGGTCGATGGGGTGCCAGTTTCGAGGCATTCACCGGTGAAGCGATCGGCACCTACAACGCTGCCATTGGACAAAGTCTTAATCCAGAGAATGGTGAGCCGATCGCTACCGTCGGTGGTTTTGCCGAAGTTTGGTGCAAGCCGGCTGATCGTTTGTTTTGGCACATTGGTTACGGAACAGACGACCCGAACAACCAGGATCTCGGTCGAATCCTGGACAGTACGGGCGCACCCATTGCCGGGCAAAAGTCACGCAATACGGTGGTTTGGACGAATTGGATGTGGAACGTGACAGACTCCTTCCAGCTGGATTTCGAGGTGAGTTATCGTGAAACGGACTACATCGCGCCGAGCGTGTCGAATGATGCGATGATCTACCATTTCAGAACGCGCCTCACATTCTGAACTTTCAAACATTTTCTAGGCAAGCTGTACACAGCGACCCGATCTCTCCAAACAAACCGTTGTTAGATCGAAATGCGCAAGGAATGCGAGTCAAATCAATGTGGTACCAAGCTTGTCATGCCACCCTGTTTCTGTTCTCCGTATTCATTCTGTCTGGGACAAGTCGTGCGCAGGATTCTCTACCCGTCAGTTTATCGCTGGCGGGATTTCATGGCGATGACCTTTCCATGACTTCATGCTGTGCCAGCGACCCGTGCGACGGGATGTCATGCGATGCAATGGCATGTGACGGAATGTCATGCTGTGCCAGCGACCCGTGCGACGGGATGTCATGCGATGCAATGGCATGTGACGGAATGTCATGCAGTGATGCATCGCACCAATGCTTTGGCGGAAAGAGTTGCGGCTCTCGATTCAAACTGACCGAGTTCAACATCTACCCGACGTTTTCGTACCTTGACGACAAAGCGGCGTCCTACAACGAATTCGAGTTCGCCTCGATCACAGATCTCGGCTGGCTGGAGATGGAAAACCGGACGGTGATGAACGTTACCGACCTTCCATCAACGATCAAACTTGGTCCCACCAACTTCGCTGATGGCGGTACGACCGCCAACGTCCGCTCCTCGGGATTCGGCGATGTCCTGTCTGGCTTCTTCTTTTCTCCTCGCGGGTCTCACGAAAAGAATACGCACTTGGGTTTGGGAACGGTGATTACCTTTCCGACGGCGAGTGACGACCTTCTTGGCAGCAACCAATACACGGCCGGGCCTGGAGCTCACTTCAGCACCGAGAAAGGCCGGCTGACCGCCGGATTTTTCCTCTGGCAATCCTGGGGATTTGGTGGTGATTCGTCCGCCAAACGAGTCAATCAGCTCTTTGGCAAGCCGTTCATCCTTTATGAATTGAATAAGAAATGGGATGCCGTCTTCATCCCACTCGGCATGAGCCATTCATGGGACGCAAAGAAGGGAGATGACTGGACTGTGCCGCTCGGGGGTGGACTGCGACGCGAATTCGATTGCGGGAATCGAAAGTTGGCTCTGACCACTCAGATGTTCGATTACGTTTCCAGGAAGTCCAAGGATCCCGAATACGAACTCAGGTTCACCATCGAGTATCTTCTCGATTAGGGATGTCCAAACAGGCCGGAGGCAACCCACTCCATCGATGCATCTTCGCCGCGATCAGAGTTCTTTGATCGCCATTCTGCTGCGTGAAAGAGTATTCTGCTCGTTAGTTACTCGCGTCCGCATTGTGGACGGAGGACTCGTCCCGAGCTAGCATTTGGGAACCTGGAAGAGTACAGGCGTCTCACTCGGATGCTTCGCTGGGCAGCGCCGCTTTGCTCGTGAAACAGTTCGCTTTTGGACAAAGCGGCATTTGGTGAACACGCGATCAAGTTAGCAGTGATTGGCCTTGTTCAGCGAAGGAGAAAGTGATACCAGCAAGGGGGGAAGTGGTACCAGAAAAAAGGTTCCTGCAGAAAAACCCCTCGGTATGCTCCGTTCGAAGTCCCTGATCCTAATCGTTGCCCTATGCGGCGCACTTACATGCCAAGCTCTCGCGCTTGGAGATCCGTTCCGTGCTGGATCTTGGGACGCGACGGAGACGACGTGCCTGACCTGCGGAATCTCGGACTGTGTTTGCGATGGACTCCATGAAAATCGGGATTGTGTTTCGTGTGACTGTTCGGCGCGGCACGACCTGTCCTTTGGACCGTTGACGATCCACCGGAATCGACGATCTCATTCCGCGAAATGCCGATTTGGGCTTGGCTGCATTGACGAGGAGTTCATCGCGCCGCGTCTGTGGACGCTCTGGAACGTTCGCCGTCCATGGACCACTGAGAACGTTTGCGAGAATGACGAGCGACTTCTTGATGACTGTTTCTATCAACCCGCGTGGCGGGTTTCAGGCGATATCTACAGTGACTATCGGAACTTCCATTCTGGCAGAGGGCTTGCGTTATTGGGTCTCGGAATTGGGATGCATGCGATTCTCGCCAATACGAGTCTTGACCAGCGATTTCGTGATTCATTCCAAGATCATGCTGTTAGTGATCCCAATGCTTTCGAAATCGGGCGGCACCTTGGGGATGTTTGGGTAACGGTCCCGCTGGTGGTTGCCGCCTGGAGCCTAGGCGAATGCCTCGAACAAGAACCGGATGAGGGGAGGCGGCGCGTGGGACGAAAGTTGAATGCTTGGGGAGCCCAAACCGGACGCGCGCTTTTTGCTGGGGCGACGGCGACGGGAACACTCCAAGTTCTTATTGGCGCCTCGCGTCCTAACGAATTCCGGGGTTCAAAATGGAGACCCTTTGACGATTCCAACGGCGTCAGCGGCCACGCGTTTGTCGGCGCGGTTCCCTTCTTGGTTGCCGCAAAGCATACCGACAATCGACTGTTGAAAACTGCTTTAGTGATCGGATCTGGGATTACCGGCTACTCACGAATCTACGACGACAAACACTATCTCTCGCAGGCACTCTTGGGTTGGTGGATTGCGCATTTGGCAGTCGAAGCCACGGATTTGACGAATCGATCATCCGTGCAATACCGCTTGGTACCCATCGGACATAAGGGATACGCAGGCATTGGAATCGAATTTCGACGGTGACTGATGTCTCAGCCCAGGGCGGCGATCGGGGCCAACCGTTGCGGTTGTGATCAAAGATGACTCGTTACTCTTTCGCGAGCGGGAAACGGAGTCGGTGATTGACATTCAGCACGTTCACATTGGCTTTCGTATTGAACAGTAGCCCACAGGCGCGGTGTTGGTTGTCGACCCGATCAAAGTCGTTCAACACGAAGTCCTCACTTCCAAGCAATGTGACGAAGGACTGCAACTGGTGATGCCGGACTTGTCAGATGAAGTCAGTCAAGAGGGTGAGTACTCGTTGGAGTCTACCCAGATTCGGTTGCCGCTTGACTCGCGAAAGTGGACCATCGACTCCGACGCGACCCAGATCGAGGATATCGTCACACTGCATCAGGTGACGACGGGACCCAAAAACGAAGTCACTCAGCGTCTGGCGATGGTGGCGGCGGAGTTGATGGAACTGGGGCGAGTCGAGCGTTAAGCGAGGAGAGGGGCAATCCAGATGGTTAGTCATTCGAGTTTCTGCTTGTGGAAAGGCCCTCTCCGGCCGTTCAAACGTCCGGCTCTCCCGGAGGGAGAGTGAAACGAAGCTCCGTTCTTTCTGTATGAATTGTCGGAGAAATGGAACCTCGTCTACATACCGCTTGGTTTGAGCCATTCATGGCACGCCGCCAAAGGCGACGACTGGACCGTGCCGCTCGTGGGTGGCCTGCGACGCATCTTTGATCGCCGCGGTCACAGATTGGGACTACAAATGCAGATGTTCGATTACGTCGCCAGGAAGTCCAAGGACCCCGAATATGAACTCCGATTCACCATCGAGTTTCTTTTCGATTAGCGGACTCGTCACTGCCAGTCTTCGATGCAGAGATCCCCTGAAATCAACTGCGCGCCAATACGTTGGTCGGACATCCACGCGAAATCAATCGCTGAAGTGTATGCGGAGACTAACGGCGAACACGTTGCCCTAAAGGAACTCCGCCCTCGCACCCTCAACTGCAGGAGGTTGGACCAACCTCGGCATTTTGGGTGATCCCAGAACTGCAGGAGGTGCGTGACACCGAAGCGATTTTCGGCCTGCTGCTTGAGGCACCCGGTGGCCGACTCTGTGGCGTTGATCCTGATCGGAATCACGACGGCGTCGTCTGGGGCGTCAGCATGACCGAAACTGCCGATGTGTTGTCATCGGCAGCAAGTGTTGAGGAAATGGTGTCGTAGTGGGCACCGAGACGCACGATCTCGCTCGCACGCTTGGTTCCCGGTTGCTCGACGAGCAGGTTCGTGGCTTCGTCGCCAATCAACGTGCCCGCACCGATCAGACCTGCAAGCCGATCGACATGAAGGTGTACGACGCGAGCGGTCGCGTTGCCCCAAATTGGATCGCTACGAAAACCGTCGATCCCTCGCATCGTAGAACTCACGATCCTATGTGTACCGCATATCGGCCCACTGACCTTCGAGATAGCCGATGGTCGCTTCGATCGTCCTGGGCTTCATCCGAAGGACCTCCGGCAAGCGGTCACCACGATCATCCAGTGCGGCGGTGACGCCGACACGACAGCGGCAATCGTGGGCGGGATCGTCGGTGCTGGTGTCGGAAAATCCGGGATCCCGTCCAATTGTGGCGTACCGTGTTTGGAGGAGAATAGAAGTCGCTGGCCGTCTACGCACGTCCTTTTTCACCGGGATGCAAGAATGGTCACGTCTGCACGCTTCTGCTGAGGAATAGCGAATGAATGAGATTGTCGTCAAAGGTTCGGACATCATTATCCTGGCGATCTTGGTTCTCGCGGTTGGCAATGGGATCACGCAGAAGATTTCGTTGCTTCGCAAGTTCAGCATTCCAATTGCCGTGACGACTGCAGCAAGCACCGCTACCAGGGGCCTGAGGTCGAGTGCCGTGTCTTGCGAAGCAATTTCGGTTTCGATGACTTGAATGTCACCGGTCAGGTGGAACCCGGGATTGATCTCGGCGTTGTAGTAGAATGAGTGAGTGGGTTGGTTGGTTGGCTTGAAGCCTGTCCGAAATCCTGTTTTCGATTTCAACGACGAGCAAATCTCCGTCTCGCAAGGCGTGTGAAGCTGAACGATTCGTCGCTGCAGCACAACGTAGCGGACGCGGGATTTTGGCCGTCCGACAATCCCATGGAGGTTTCGGACTGGCTCTCGACCGGACGACGGCGACCCTGCAATCTTGTTCTTGGACCCGCGCTGGGAGTTCAGGTCCGCAGGACCACCGCGCCGGCAGTCAAGCCAGCGCCCGCAGCTGTTAGCACCACCGTTTGACCTTCACGTAGCTTTCCTGACTCCTGCCACAGCGAACAAGCGAGCGGGATCGTCGCTGCGGAACTGTTGCCATATTGTTTCACAACGTTGACGACGCGTTGAGGGGAGACTCGCAATTGCCGTGTTACTTCGTCAATCACCCGCCCGCTCGCCTGGTGAGGGATCCACCAGTCGACTTGGTCGCTAGATAACTGAGCGGCTGCCAGCACGTGTTCGGCACAACCTACCATGCGTTCGACCGCATAACGATAAACGGCTCGTCCATCGCGGATCTCCATCAGGTGTTGCTGCTGCTTGAAAGACGTGGCGTCAAAGGGTTGCCGCGAACCGCCCGCAGGGATTAACAATTTGTTCCAGCCTTCCCCGGATGATTCAAGATGACTGGCCAAGATCCCCGTGGGCAGTGAGGTTTCTTCGGGTTCCGTCGGTGTCTTGGTCGCTTCCGCTGCAGCGGCTGGAAAGGGGGTCAGAATGACGGAACCGGCGGCATCTGCGAATAGCGCGACCGTTGCAGGATCGCGGCGGTTGACCCGCTTGCTGAGGACGTTCGCGGCGATCAACAGCACCGGTCCGTTAAGTGAACGTGCCAGTCCCTCCGCAACGACCAATCCATAAACAAAGCCGGAACAGGCAACCGCCATATCGAAGGCAGGAATGGCACCACATCCAAGCTCAGCCGCCACACGCGGAGCGGTGGGGGGTAACAGATGATCGGGTGTGCTGGTTGCCAGGACCAAGGCCCGAATTTCGCCGGGTGCTTGATCGGCCTGTCGCAGTGAGTGTTGAGCCGAGGCGATCGCCAGATCCGAAGTGGCTTGATCCGGCATGACGACGCGACGCTGATCGATTCCCGTACGCTTTGCGATCCACCCCGCTGGCAACTCCAGATCGCGTTCGACGGCGTCATTCGTCTGCGCCTGTGGCGGTACCGCATGACCGAAGCCGCACACTCGAATCCTTTGCAGGGGAGGGCGGTTGCTTAATTCGGCCATTGCGATCGGAGCTCCTGTAACGTGGTGATAGGCGATTCAAGCCCCGTCCCGGGCTCCAAGTCCGATAAGCACTCGCTATGGCAAGTCAGCCGGCGAGGGGAGAGGGCCCCGTTCATGGGCCTGGCTCGCGAGCCTGCTTTGCAAGAGCCTGCTTTGCAAGAGCCTGCAGGTCGGTTTTCTCGGTCGCCAAGAGCGGCATCTCGTCGATGAAGTAGATATGGCGCGGATGGGAGTACGCGGGTCCGCGCGCTATGTAGTAATCGATGAGTTCCTTCTCGCCGAGGTTCGACCCGACGTTGCGCACGACGAAGGCCACCGGAACCTGGCCCTTCACCTCGTGGGGGACAGGAACGACACAGACGTCCCGCACTTCCGGATGAGTGGCGAGGATGTTCTCGACTTCGGCCGGGAAGACGTTCTCGCCTCCCACGTTCATCTGGTCGTCGACGCGCCCCCTGAAAGTGAACCAGCCGTCGGGGTCGCACGACACCATATCCCCGGTATAGACCCAGCCGTCCCGGAAGCGCTCCGCCTGGGCGTCCGGCCGATTGTAATAGCCGAGGGCGTTGCACTCGCTCCGCACGACAAGTTCCCCCGCCTCTCCCTGTGGCAACATGTTCCCGTCGGAGTCGATGACCTTGCACTCGAAGCCCGGAAGAGCGGGACCGATCGTGCCCAGCTTGTTTCGGCCGCGTGGGTTGAGGGTGATGATGGGCCCAGACTCCGTCAGCCCGTACCCTTCGATCACATCGACACCAGGCATGGTCTGGACCAGTTCGTCGAGAAGCGCGCGTGTCATGGGAGCAGATCCCACTGCGATGAACTCGAGGCTGGAGGCATCCACGTGCGTTCTTTGCCGCGCGGCCGCCAGAATCAGCTTGTAGGTGGCCGGTACACCGGTGGTGTACGTGCAGCCGTGCGTCTCAATCGCATCGATCACGCGCTCCGCGTCGAACTCCTTGAGAATGACCACCGAGCCGCCCTGGCTCAGGCACGGGAGGAGCCCCGCGGCAGTGGCGTTCATGTGGAAGAGCGGCGTCGACAACAATACCCGTGAGTTCTCGTCGATCCGGTTGGACGCCGCTTGGAGCTGAACGTTACGCAGTAGGCCTCGGTGCGAGAGCAGAACCCCCTTGGGCCGTCCGGTCGAGCCCGAGGTGTACGCCTGGATGCAGACGTCGCTGCCGGCCGACCCATGATCGCAGCGTTCGGGCGACGACGAGGCCAGCCAGTCGTCATAGCCTCGAAGCGGACCCCGGTCGGCATCGAAGACGATACCGACCTGGGCAACCCCGTCGGCCAGGCAGGCGAGGACGGAATCGGCCGTCCCGGCGCTGCCGAAGACGATGCGACTCCCACAGTCTCGAGCCAGGTCGATGTGCTGCGGCGGCTTGAACTTGAAGTTGACCGGGACCGCTACGGCGCCGGCCCTGACGATACCGAGCAGGACTTCGGGGAAGCGGATGTCGTTCTCGAAGATGACGAGGACGCGCTCGGACCGCTCGACTCCGAGCGAGATCAGCCCATTGGCGACCCGATTGATGCGCTGCTCGAGCTCTGCATACGTCATCGACCGCTCGCCCTGGATGAGGGCGACTCGCTGTGAGTCTAGGGATAGGCCGGTGTCGCACAGCCGCGCGAGGCTGGACGCATCGTCATCGAACATATTCGTCATCTCCATTTCACTCGCCAAAAACCACGCCAAGGCCTTCTGCGCCAAGTCGAGGCTACACAATCAGTGATAATAACATCAAACTAATGTGATGACACAAAAGACGCCAGTCGAGATTCTTCGCCTCTGCCGAAAACGGCTTTCAGTCTACGACAGGCTTTGACGCACGATGGGTGATGAGGATGAAACAATGGCATTGAGCAAGGGGCGAAAATCGAAGCTCGAGAAAGCCGGATTCAAGGTGGGTACCGTACAGGAATTTCTCGGGCTGTCGGACGCGTAGATGATGATCATCGACATGCGGATTGCACTGGGGAAGAGAATCTGTGGGTAGGAGATTCAAGCCCCGCCCTGGGCTCCAAGTCCGATAAGCATCTTCAGGGGAAGGCTCGAAGTTCAGAAATCAATATGCAAAAAGCGCAACCGGCCTTCGGTGCGCTGACAGGACTCCATCGAGACCCGTAGGCTGATGTCTCAGGGTGAGCCACTCTGTCCTGTGCAGAATTAGTTGGAGACAACCGGTGCCGAAGGAAGATTGTGATCCATCAAGAAACCGAACTCCAAACTTTTGCAGAAAAACAGTTGCTTTAGCAAGATGATCTACTTTCAAAAAAGAGAACAACGATGACAAACAAAATCGTAAAAAAAGAAGAGTTAGTCAATTTCATTGGAACCAAAGTTGAACCAACCGAATGGTATGAAGTTACGCAGGAACGCATCAACGAATTCGCCCACTGCACAGGCGATAACTACTTCATGCATGTTGATCCCGAAAAAGCGAAAAAAACTGACATGGGTGGAACCATTGCTCACGGCTTACTGACGCTGGGGTTGACGCCTTACATTATGGATCACTTTCCAGTGCCTGAGCACATGCCACATGGGTTCAACTATGGGTATGACAAGATTCGTTTCCTGGCCCCGGTACACACTGGTAAGCGGGTGCGCATCCACGGAGAGGTTAAGGATGCTATTTGGAAGGATGAACACAACTGCAAGTTCATCACTGCTTTGACCG
Organism: Novipirellula artificiosorum; assembly: GCF_007860135.1. NCBI lineage: Bacteria > Pseudomonadati > Planctomycetota > Planctomycetia > Pirellulales > Pirellulaceae > Novipirellula > Novipirellula artificiosorum. The sequence goes on along the minus strand of NZ_SJPV01000027.1, from coordinate 5,253 downwards.
TTGAAATTGAAGGTGAGGAAAAGCCAGCGCTATACTGCGAATGGATACTTTACTACGAAACCCAAGCCTAAGGTTACCGCTGAATCTGCTCGCTCACCCGGTATTACAGAAGACGTAGGCATGAAGTCAGCGATAGTTTTGAGCCGTCTTGGCGATAGCCACGGTTCCGACGCAACCGGGGCTATCGCCCAAACGGCCCATTTTCCATCGTTTTTACAAACTGCTTCAGACGGCTGAAGTGTTTAACAGAAGACATTAATCCCAACTCTCAATCTAAGGACGCATACACATGCCTGATACTTCAAACCTTCCGTTAGACGGAATTCGCGTTATAGATTTCACACAGGCTGAGCAGGGCCCCATTGGTACTCTACAGCTCGCTGATTTTGGTGCCGATGTGATCAAGATCGAGCGCCCAGGCGTAGGTGATCTGAGTCGGCATACCGTTGGCGGGACCTCTATAGAGGCAACGAACAATCCAACGTTTGTAGCCATGAATCGCAACAAGCGTTCGATGGAACTTGATACGAAAAGCGAAGCAGGAAAGAAGGTTATTTATGAACTCGTCAAAGTGTCGGATGTGGTCGTAAACAATTTTCGCCCTGGCGTGATGGATAAGCTCGGCTTCAGCTATGAGAAGCTTAAAGAGATCAATCCACGCATTGTTTTTGCGTCCGCAACAGGCTACGGTCCTGTCGGACCATATGCCGAAAGACCCGGGCAGGATATGGTGGCCCAAGCCATGTCAGGTGTCATGGCTGTAACCGCGGACCCTTCAATTCCACCATCGATTTATCCAACAGCTATCTGTGATTATACCGGAGGTATGCATCTCTGTCAGGGCATTATGGCCGCGTTGATTGGGCGTGAAAAAACCGGCCTTGGTCGAAAAGTGGATGTGTGTCTTTATGATTCGATGATTCATACGCAATGTCAGGAAGCGGCCTACTGGGATAAGTACAAACAAGTGCTGAACTGGGCAGCAATGCCACTCGCTGGTCACTACGATGCTACGGATGGACCAATTGTGGTGATTGGTGCGTTTATGCCCAACCCGTTACAGGCTATGTGCGTTGCATTGGAAATAGATGATCTTACCATACCTTACCCAGATATGGCTTCTCAAATCAAAAACAAAAAGATTATCCAGGATACACTCCGCAATGAAATTGCCAAATACACAAAGGAAGAAGCTTTGGCACGTTTTGAAGGGCAGGATGTACTTTGTTCCCCGGTCCGGAAATTGAGTGAAGCACTGGAGGATCCGCAAACAAAGATTAACAATATGCTAATGGATATTGATCACCCGATTCTTGGCAAAATGACTATCGTTGGTTGCCCTGTTCATATCAGTGACGCTCCTGTGACTATGAGAGTAATGTCGCCACAGCTCGGTGAGCACACCGAAGAGATCCTTGGCGAACTTGGTTTGGCCGCAGATGGCAGTAAGAGCGCCGAATGAGTGCGCTGTTTGACATAAGTCACGGCGTAGCACTCGGGTCACGATTGATCGTCCAGCGAGGATGATTGCAATTGATACCTCCAGCCGCAGACGCGGCTGGAGGAAATCTGAGATCAGATTAAGCCAGCAGAAAAACAAAAATACGACAAACAATTAGACAGCAATTAAGAAAGACGGAAAGACATGAGCACTAGCTACAAAACGATTAATACATTTGAAAAAGATAATATTTTCTATCTAGAAATAAACAGGCCTGACAAGCTGAATGCACTAAATAAAACGGTGTTGGATGAAATGTTGGATGCGATAAAGAGTATCGATGTTTCAAAGTATAAAGGCGCTATTCTAACAAGTGTTGGAGAGAAAGCTTTTATGGCAGGTGCAGATATATCTGCGATGTCTGAAATGACTCCGGAAGAAACACAAGTCTTTGCTGAAACAGGACAGGCCGTCACCTTGGCCATGGAAGACTTGGCCCTGCCTCTGATTGCCTGTGTTCAAGGCTTTGCGCTCGGCGGTGGATGTGAAATGGCAATGTCATGCGATTTCATTTATGCTTCGAAGCAAGCAGTTTTTGGACAGCCTGAGGTGAAATGGGGTGTGTTACCTGCTTTTGGTGGAACCCAAAGACTTCCAAAATACATTGGTCGAAACCGGGCAAAAGAGCTGATCTATTCGGGCACTTTTATCGACGTTGATAAAGCCTATGAGTGGGGATTGGTGAATAAAGTCACAGATGATAAAGCAAGCTGCCTGGAAGCAGCAGTTGAGTGTTTAAAGGTTATAGGAAGAAATGGTCCACTTGCCGTCGCAAGTGCAAAGCAGGTCATGAATGCTGGAAATGACATGTCAAATAAAGATGGCATCCACCAGGAAGCATCAGTCTTTGGAGTAGTTGCTAGTTCTAATGATAAGGCGGAAGGAACCAAAGCGTTTGTAGAGAAAAGACACCCAGTGTTCACAAGAAGCTAAAACGATCGGCGTGTAGCTCACATACGACTTATATCTACTAGAGGAAGAAAAAGATGAGTGACCAAAAAGTACGCGTGGAGATCGATGGCGGCGTGGCAACCGTGTTCCTGGTTAATCCGCCGATGAACGTGATGACACTGGACATGAGACGAGAGTTGGACGAGGCCTTGACCAGCCTGGAGGCTGACCCAGCGATAGGGGCGATTGTACTCACAGGCGACGGTGACCGCGCTTTCGGCACCGGCTCCGACATCAAGGAATTTCCCGGACTCTTGGCGGATGGTGCCGTCGTGTCTCGCAAGCTCGCTCCTGAGAACGAAACATTCACCAAATTCGCCAATTTCCCGAAACCCACAGTCGCGGCCATTGAAGGCTATGCGCTGGGCGGCGGCATGGAACTCGCAGCCGGCGCCGACATCATCGTAGTCGCCGAAAATTCAAAATTTGGCGTACCCGAAATAAACCTTGGCGCCATACCCGGCAGTGGAGGCTCAGTGCGCATAACACGGCGTATCGGTTTTGGCCGCGCCAGTGAGTTGTTTTTACTGGGCGATATGATCGATGCGCAACAAGCGCTCGCGTGGGGCTACGCCAATCACATTAAGCCTAAGGGCGAGGTGCTCGCACACGCGCAAGAAATTGCTGCAAGGCTTGCAAACGCTCCTAAGCAGGCCATTTGTGCCGCCAAGCAGGCGTTGCGGTATGGCATCTACTTGCCCGAGGAGCAGGCAATCGCGAAGCTGCTTGACGTGCTCGATGTGCTACAGCGTACACAGGACCTCCGCGAGGGAGCCGACGCCTTCATGAATAAGCGCAAAGCGAATTTTCAAGACCCGCTGGACGCCTCAAAATTTGTTGGCTGCATTTTTCCAAAATAAGCTCGCCAGTCCGTCTGGTTGACGAATATGGACATCGCAAGTATCGCTATCCTGTTGCTCGCTACCATTGGGCCGACTCGTGCTGCGATCGTTTTCGTGGGGATGACGAAGTCCGCCGATGCTAAGCTGAAGCGACAGATCGCCCTCAGAACGGTGCTCGTTTCCGCCATCGTCTGCTGTATCTTTGTCGTGCTGGGATCAGTCATTCTCGGCGCGTTGAAGATTTCGATTCCTGCACTGTTGATCGCCGGTGGACTCATCCTGTTCGCATTCGCACTGCCGATGGTGATTGGCGAAGATAAGCAAAAAGAAACGGACAGCCCATCGCAACCGCCCTCGATCGAAATTGCCACCTATCCGCTGGCCGTGCCGTTGATGGCGTCTCCCCAAGGCCTGGTCGCCATCGTGTCTATTGAAGCGACGCTGCCAGGGATCAGTGGAACGGCGCTGCTGCTCGGTCTGGTGCTCGCTATCATGCTGATTAACGTCCTGTTCCTGCTGGCGGCTGAGAAGATTCTCGGCAAAGTGCCTCCCGCCGCGTTGAAGGTGACGTTGCGGATCATTGGCCTGCTATTGTGTTCGCTGGCCGTTCAGCTCGTCATCATCGGCCTGCAGAAGCTTGGAGTCATCGCCGAACAGCTCACCTAAAATCCCAAATCTCAGCGACAATGGCGGCAGCCGTGACAATGCCGACCACATCGCTTGGCGGCTTTCTCTTTCGAATAACCAAACTCAGCACCGGGCAACAGGAAAGTGCAATTTAGCTTGAGGCCGTATTGTGCTGCTGAAGCTTGAGAAGTGAATCCACTCGGTGTGTATTGGGGTTGAATAAAGATATTGATCGGTTGCTTGCCGAACTTAAAAACTTTGCCAACACGAAAGCTGAGTGGAATGTTGTAGTTCCCGTCCTGGTCGTCCAACTTCATCAGCAGGTCACCCGTGCCAATCTAGGAATCATTGGGTAATAGACGTGTCACACCTGGATTAAACAAGATATTGTAGGCGTCGCTTTCCAGGGAAAAAGGCGCTTCGAACAACGCCGCAAACACCCAATTCTTTTTGGACGAATCCACCACTGCGAAAGTAGGCCCCAATTGCCATTCGCCCAATCCGGTTTGGCGATTGCTGGAGGTCGGAAAATTGATGACAGGGCCGGCACCCCAGATCAGCCCCTTCTTTTTCGTTTCGTGAACGTAGACATCGATCAACGTCAAATCGCCAATCCCTCCAATCTCTCCGATAGGACCATCCGGGTCTGGATTGGGTTCGAGAATTGGCAGCGTGGGGCGAACCACGTGGTATTCGAAAAAGGATCCCGGTTTTCGATTGACCGAAAACACAGGTTGGACAATAAACTGGTTGGAATAGCCGGATGCCTCATAGGACTCGGGGACAAACACATTTTGAAATTGAATCTGGGACAACGGCGCGCCGGGATTAACGGCATCTCCCGCGCCACCACCTTCTTCGGTAGCCGCGCTGCCTCCCGGTCCGGCACTGGATGCCGCGCCAGCCTGTGGTTCTTGCCAAGGATCCCAGTTTGGACTGGGATAGGGATTGGACGGTTCACTGCTCGCAGAAAGGCTGTTTTGAGTATCAAACTCAATCCAACCGGGCGGCATCTGGCCGTACGTGACAGACGACATGCACAACATGGCAAGTGCAAATGTAGTACAAAGCTTCATTTCCCGGCCCGTGTTATTAATGTTTGCAATTTGCAATTACTCGTTAATTATCGACTTAGCATCGCGTGAACACCAAGTGACGACTTTGGTAGTGGACGAGGCAACGAGTCCCGTGCTGGAGGACTCGTTGCCTCGTCCACTTCTATGAAATGTTTGCTGCTGTCAAGTGACTGTTGTGTTGGGGTGGTTGTTGATTGAGTTTGCGTTTAAACGATCCGGTTCCCCATTCTTCTATCCGAGCTCTGATGGCCCAAGT
>NZ_SJPV01000026.1 GCF_007860135.1 Novipirellula artificiosorum | reverse complement strand
GCTGTGTTGGTGATAGTCCAGTCCGACGTGATAGGTTATTTTCGACATTGCTCGTTGCTCCGAGTGAAATCAGGGGAAGTTAGATATCACTTGGTTTTACTCTGCAGCGAGCATTTCATCCCCATCTCCGTTAGATATTGATCCCGCGCTGCTTAGTGGATATCGATCGATTCTGTGGGCGCTCTCTCTTTGATAGAATACCGCGATGAGCAAACACAAAACCATGACCGATCGCCAGCAGATCGCGGCCGACTGGGCCGCCCGCGGCTTCAGCTGCGAGCTGTGGACCGATCCGCCCGGCCAGCGTTGGGAGGGCTTTACGCACGCCACCGATGAAGTGGTGATCGTCCTCGAAGGCGAGATGGAGTTCGAGGTCGAAGGCCAAGTCCATCACCCGCAACCGGGCGAGGAACTGTTCATCCCAGCCGGCGCGAGTCACTCGGCACGGAACATCGGCGGCCAAACGGCCCGATGGCTGTACGGATACGGGGCGGGACATGAAGAATAGGACACGTTGGATTGGACTCGCCATCTTCATCGGTATCTGTCTTGGCGCAGGCGGCATCGGAGCCATCGCTACCACTTCTGAGATCGAAAGCTGGTACAAGACGATTGAAACGCCATCGTGGAATCCGCCGGATTACGTCTTCGGACCGGTTTGGACCACGCTTTTCATCATGATGGCGGTCGCCGCTTGGAGGGTGTGGAAGCAGGAAGGCTTCAAGCCTGCGGCGACGCCACTGACACTGTTCGCCGCACAGCTCGGTCTGAACGTCGCTTGGTCCTGGGTTTTCTTTGGGATGCACCAGCCCGGTTGGGCGTTTGTCGAAATCGTGATCCTGTGGCTGGCGATCGTGGCGACGACGGTCGCATTCTTTCGGAGATCAAAAGTTGCGGGTGGGCTAATGCTGCCTTACTTGGCCTGGGTCAGTTTTGCGAGCGTGCTGAACTTTGCGATTTGGCGGATGAACTGAGTCCTTCTTATCCCTGCGCGGTCGAGCATGCTGGACATCTCTACGTCGGCTATTCCAACAACGGAGGCCGGCGCGATCAGTCATGGCGACGATTTGGCCAATCACCAAATATGGCGGTTCGTTTTTTGCATGTGGGGATGCTTTTTTTGTGCTTGACCCTATAATCTTGTCCCAGTCCTTTTGGTGGCCTTCCATTCCTACGAGCGGGAGACGCCAATGAATTCCCGCCCACCCCCCTCTGGAAATTCTCTGATTGTGTCGTGAGTCGACTGGCGCTTCGCGGTTCAGAAGGACTGCAGTCCCCAAGTCGTGAAGGAGTTCGGTATGGGCAACGATTCGATTTCAGTCATCGACACGATCATTGTCGTTGCCTATTTGCTAGGGATCATGGCGGTTGGCATTCTGGCCGGGTATCGGAAGAACACATCGTCGGATCAGTTTTTTCTTGCTGGTCGGTCGCTGCGGTGGCCCATCATTGGAACCGGGCTGTTCTGCGCAAACATTTCCACGATTCACCTCGTGGGCCTTGCCTCGTCGGGCTACAAGGACGGATTGGTCATTGGCAACTTCGAGTGGATGGCTGCCTTCTGCCTGATTCTGCTGGGGATTGTCTTTGCACCGTTCTACTTCCGCGAAAAAATCAGCACGCTACCGGAGTACGTTGAGAAGCGTTACGGCTCGGGGGCCCGGACCTTTTTAGCCTTCATCTTTGTGATGTCTGCGCTGCTGGTGCATATCGGTATCAGCCTCTACGCAGGAGCCAAAGTGCTCGAAGCATTCTTCGGTATTCCCTACGTTGCTTCGATCATAGGCATTTCCGTGATCACTGCCGTTTACACCATCATCGGTGGTCTCAGGGCGGTGATGATTACCGACGCCATTCAAGCGGTCTTGCTGCTTGCGGGAGCGGCGATCCTGACCGGTTTCGGCATCGTTGAGTTGCAAGCGGTTGGCATCGCGTCTTGGGCCGACTTTGAGGCGGCTTGTCGACCGAACCAACTCAACATGATCCAACCGATCAAAGACGCGACCGCTCCAGGGAGTCTGGGGCTTCGCGAGTTTTCCTGGTACTCGATCCTGTTTGGTTACCCAGTGCTTGGAATTTGGTACTGGTGTACGGATCAAACGATCGTCCAGAAGATCCTCGCCGCCAAGACGGAAAAGGACGGTCGTGATGGCGCCATCTTCGCTGGCTTTCTGAAGATCCTTCCGGTCTTTCTGATGGTGCTGCCGGGCGTGATTGGTTACGTGCTGTTCAAGGAAAAGATCGGCGACGATAACGACGCCACTTTGATGATCATGATGAAAGAGTTACTTCCGGTCGGCGTTCGGGGTTTGATGGCGGCTGGGCTGCTGGCGGCTCTGATGAGCACGATTGAGGCCGCGCTCAACAGTACGGCCACGCTTACGGCCGAGGATATCGTCAAACGCTTGCGGCCCAACACCTCCGATGCATCCCTGGTCTTGATCGGTCGGATCACAGCAGGTGTCGTCGTTGTGCTGGCGATGCTCTGGTCGACGCAAGGAGGAAAGTTCGACAGTATCTTCGAAGCCATCAACAAGATACCGATGGCCTTTGCGCCGGGGATCACCACCATCTTCCTGTTGGGAGTGTTCTGGCCGCGCGGTAACAAGCAGGGTGCGATGGCGGCATTGCTCTTCAACCTGGTGCTCGGACTCGTCTACCTGGCGATCGATATCCCGCTGGTCGGTGACAAACAGATCATTGCGAAAGTGGTGGGTATCCCGTTCATGCAGGTTGGCTGGTATCTGTTCCTAATCTCCAGCGCGGTCTACGTGGCTGTGAGTCTGATGACCCCCGCTCCGGCCCAAGAGCAGATCGACAACTGTTGTTGGACTCGGCCACTCGACGCTCTTCGCGGAAAGATGGAAGGCACCATCACCGACCCTCGTGTCATGGCGGCTGTCTTGATCCTCATCATGGGCGTTCTCTACACACTACTTCGCTAGCCATTGAACGATCGACGGAGCACTTTGATGGAAAAACAGCCACGTAAGAAATCGGCAACCACCCTGCCTTACCGAGTCGCGCTTGCCGGCGGGTGGGGCGACCACAATTTCGTCAACTTTCTGGCGGACGGGTACGTCGTGGTTGTCCAGATTCAGCCGAATCTCACCTTTCACGATCGATGCGGAATCTGCTCGAGCACCCGACAGATTCTCGTGGACAAGTACCCGGGCGGTATCCCCGAGGATATCGACAAGTATCAGCTGGCAAGCGACCTGTACTACTGGGAGAATGCGACGAAGGTGCCCATTGGCGGTTCCCAAGACGCATGGGGTTCCGTCTATCCGGGAGTCACGCTGCTTCACTATGATTTTCGCCATCACAACGGCGTCCTGCCCAAGACGGTAACATCGATTGTCAATCAGCGTACCGCCAAGTGGTTCGAGAACAACTTCTGGATCGTCGATTGTGTCGGACCTCGCCCCGAGGGATACAATCCCTTTGACAGCGGTCGGTTCGCTACCAAGAAGGTCGTCCAGCAACTCGGACAGTCCGGACAGGACTGCTTCACCGCGATCAAGAATCGGGATGTGGACGCGTTGGGAGCTTCTTTCAATCTCTGCTCCTACGCCTGGCGGAAAATGCTACCCGCCATCTTCGAGCACCCAACCATCGATGTGCCAGTGATGAAGAAACTGCGTTACTACCAGAAGAAGTACTCTGGCGCGATGCCTTCGGGGTGCGGCGTGGGTTACATCTACGTCGCTTCTTCCGAGCCGGTTGAAGGCGGCTTCCAAGTCAAAGTCAACCTGGAATAGAAGACCAACATGCTGAACGAGAATTGCTATGCAGTGGTAATGGCTGGCGGGGCGGGAACACGCCTTTGGCCCTTGAGCAGCAAGGACAAGCCCAAGCACTTTCTTAAACTGTTCGGCGGTCGGTCACTGATCGAACTGACGGTGGACAAGCTCCGTGATCACCTACCCAACGACCGTATTCTGATTCTGACGAGTACCAAGTACAAGGCAATCGCCCAAGAGACGCTTCCTCAAATTCCTGCACAGAACTTCGTTTACGAGCCCTGCCTGCGCGACACGGCCAGCGCGATTGGTTTAGCAGCGACCGTGCTGAAAACCCGGTGCCCCAGGGCGACGATGGTCGTGCTCACTGCGGATCAAATCATCGAACCTGCCGACCAGTTCAACACCGCCATTGCCGACGCAGCTGATTTTCTTGAATTGCATCCCGACCGACTGATCGCTTTCGGCGTAAAGGCCGTCTCGCCCAGTACGCTCGTCGGCTGGCAGAAGCTGGGTGACGCCGTTGGCTTTCCAGGTTGTGAGGTGCGACAGATCGCGGCCTTCACGGAAAAGCCGGAGTTGGAGATCGCGGAGCGCTACATCAACGAAGGGGGATACTGCTGGAATTCTGGACAATTTGCCTGGAAGGCGGAAACGATTCTGCAGGAGATCAGCACTCACTTGCCGGAAGCAGCTCCTTTGCTTGAGCGAATCGGCGATGCATGGGAAACGCCCCAGCGTGATCAAGTTCTCCATGAGTTGTTTCCCCAGATGCCGACCGGTTCGATCGATTACAAGATCATGCAAAAAACAGACAAAGCATGTAGCATTCTTCTTCCCTGCAGCTGGGAAGACATGGGAACGCATGCTGCATTGGCAAATAGGATCGGTTCACCGCAGGACGGCAATGTCACCTTTGGCAAAGTCGTTGTACAAGGAACGGGGAACCACATTTTGGCCGACTCGCAACGGCATGTGGTGGTCGCGGCGGAAAACCTAACCGTCATCGTGACCGGCGATACCGTCTTCATCGGCGACAAGAACACCGACATGAAAGCCCTGGTTGAGTACGTCGCCGAGCAGGCACCTGAAATCGTATAGCCTTGGTGCGTGTGATCTCGTGTATCTAAATGCTTCCGAAATGAAATCGCCGCAGGGCAATCGCCATTTATCCTCCGAATCAACCCTCTCCGCGTGAGTTCGCTTCGCGCCCCACCCAGAGCTTGGGTGAGACAAAACTACACGGCCCTCCAACGATGACATCTCCAACAAGGACCTATCGAATGAATCTGCTCCCCCACGTTGCAGTCTCCCTTTGCCTTCCATGGATCTTAACCACCAGCGTTGTTGCGTCCGAAGATCCATCGGCTTGGTGGTCGTTCGACTCGATTGAAAAGAACGTCGTCGCAGATCGTTCGGCGGATCGGGAGGACCACGTTGAAGGAAATCACAAGCTTATCGGTGGCGCCGTGGGCAAAGCGTTGCAATTCGACGGATTCACCACGGTGATTGATCGGGCATCCGCCGATGCGCCACGTCTCAGTGGCGACTTCTCGGTCGAGGCGTGGGTTGCCCAAGGCGCCTATCCCTGGAACTGGTGCCCCATCGTCACGCAACAGCGCGACGAACAGGCGGGCTATGCACTGAGCGTGGGGCCGCGCGGCCAAATTCGGTTGCAAGTGGCCGTCGATGGTGAATGGCAAAGTTGCGCAAGCGAAGATTGGGTCCTGCCACTTCGCCAGTGGATCTCGATCGCCGCAACCTTTCACCCCGACAAGGGAATCACACTTTATGCCAACGGGGAAATCGTAGGCTCGCTTGAAATACAGGGGCAAGCAAATTTCGCTCCCAATACCGACCTCCGCATCGGTGCCAACCACATGCTGATGAAACCATCGAACATCCACCGCGAACATGGCACGGTCGCGTCGTTCTGGTGCCTCGACGGGGCGATTGACGAATTGAAGATCCACAACCGGGCACTCTCTCCCTCCGACCTCGCCAGGGCATTTGAAAGTGCCAAACCGGTAGCCGGCTGTGAAATCCAACCACGGCGGATGCCCTCCGGTCCCAAGGGGCCTGGGCGATTCGGCGCCGTCTATTGCAACTTGAAGTACTACGAACAGTGGGATGCTCTGTGGCGGGTCGATGATCATCCGGACGTGCTCGTGCGCTTTGATCAGACGCCGGTCCGCGTCGTCTTTTGGCGCGGCAGTCGCTATTCGCCTGCTTGGGTAACCAACGATGACCAATGGATGGCCGATCAAAGTGTCGAGGCCTGGAAAACCGGCGATGCGGATACCGATGGCTGCTTCGAGCACATGCAGGATCGTCTCTGCCGCTACAGCCACGTGCGTATTATCGAAAGTAACGACGCTCGCACCGTCGTCCATTGGCGCTACGCTCCCGTCAGTTCAAAGGACAATCTTTGGAACGTTGATGAAAAGACCGGTCGCGCCTGCTGGGTCGACGAATACTATACGATTTACCCGGACGCCATCGGGGTGCGAAAACCGACATGGATGACGGGAACACTTGGCAACCCGCGGCAGTTTCAGGAATCGCTGCCGTTCACGAACCCCGACCAATACAACAACGATGTGGTCGAGAAGGAATTCTGCACCGTAGCCAATATGCGTGGCGAAGAACTGACGCTTCGCTTCGTCGAGAATCCTGCCAAGCAATTGGACAACGTGCCGGATGAGTTGACCATCCAGCGTTACAACTTCCGTTCGCCGCATGACCCGGTCATCATTTACGAAACAGGCAACCGCATGCAGTACGTCAAAGACCGCGACATTAGCGGCTTCGATCGGCCCGGCGCCTGCAACCACTGGCCTGTGGGCCAAGCTCGTTGTGACGGTCGCACCGTCCAAGCGGCGGACCGTCCAACGCACTTCCTCGGCTTTCCCATCTCCTCACCACCGGTCCACGAAGAAGGGGGACGTAGTTGGTGGAACGGCATCTATGGCATGACCGACCTGCCGATGAAGAAGCTCGTTACTTTGGCAAAGAGCTGGAACCATCCGCCGCATTTGAGTTTAAGCCAAGGTGCTGAAGATCTTGGCTACGACCGTGGCCAACGAGCCTTCGTGCTCTCTCGTACCGGCGACAAGGCCGACGAGTTAAAGATCAGGTTTGCCGCCGACGACAACAGCCCCATTTACAATCCCGCTTTGGTGATTCAAGGTTGGGGTACTTCCGAAGCGACGCTCAAAATCAATGGCAAAGAAGTATCTCAAGGCCCAAACTTCCGAATCGGGCACCGCCACGGATTGGAAAACTCCGATTTGATCGTGTGGATCCAGCACGAAACGACGAAGTCTTTGGAAATCACTTTAATACCCCGCTAAGGACCAGCAGCGAAACAATTGAAAGAGGTACGACTTTCGCTCTTAGTGGACCGTCAAGGTTAAAACTGCGAGTTGGGACGTAGTGGACTTCGCCAGAAGTCCCTAAGAACAATTGAGTTACGGATTTCTGGCGAAATCCACTACCCTAAAATTTAATGCTGACCGTCCACGAGGTTGTGAATCGATGTTGGTCGTTTTTCGCATGGCCTTGCGAGTAGCTTCACGCCGGCCAACCCCTCCCCCTCCCAAACAGGTCGTCCGGTTTTTAAGTTATGACTAACACAATGTTTAGGTATCCAACCACCCCTGCCCGCGCAGCGGGAGGGGTTGTTTGGTGTACTCAGGCCGCGAGGGACGTAAGAAGAATAGGTGGCGCCAGCTTCCAGCATGCATTACCGATATCGCTAGCTGAAAGCTTACGCCACTTCTCAGATACCAGAGTTGTTTTTCTCATGTGCCCCGCGAAAAGCGACTAAAATTGTCTCCCTTAAACAAACGAAGAGCTCCCGCCATGAACTTAAAACACGTTGCCCTTTCCTTTGCTGCGATGGCAATTTGCCTCTTTGACGTGACACCGACGTTTGCCGCTGGGCCTGGTTCCACCATGACTAACCCGGACTTCACTGAAGGTGAGAAGATCCCCGCCGGCGCCAATCACGACTGGAACTTGGGAGCTACCGGTGCCCGAGGCTGGATGTTTAGTGACAAGCTTGTCACCACCGACGCGCGGCAAATCGCGATCACCAAAGTGGAGAAAGGATCGCCCGCCGATGGAATCCTCGCGGTGGGTGATGTGATTCTTGGCGTGAGCGGTAAGCCGTTTTCCTACGACCCTCGCACCGAATTGGGCAAGGCGTTGACGATGGCGGAATCGGAGACCGGTAAGGGAAATCTGTCGTTGATTCGTTGGCGAACGGGCACGACAGAGAACGTTATCGTCAAGCTTTCGGTCTTGGGTTCCTACAGCCCCATGGCGCCGTACGACTGTCCAAAGTCAAAGCGGATTTTTGAGCAAGGTTGCCAGGTATTGGCCCAGCGTATCGCAGGCCCCGCGTATCGGCAGGATCCGATCACGCGTTGCTTGAACGCGTTGGCACTGCTGGCCAGCGGCAAATCTGAATATCTGCCAATCGTGAAGAAAGAGGCCGAGTGGGCGGCAGACTACTCGGCCGATAGTTTTCAGACTTGGTATTACGGCTACGTCATCATGCTGCTGTCCGAGTACAAGATGGTTACCGGCGACGAGTCGGTCATGCCTGGCTTGCGGCGTCTGGCGTTGGAAGCTGCTGAGGGGCAAAGCATCGTTGGTTCATGGGGGCACAAGTTTGCTGGACCCGACGGACGTCTTCTGGGCTACGGTATGATGAATGCCCCCGGCCTGCCGCTGACGATTGGGATGATCCTGGCACGCGAGGCCGGGGTCGACGATCCGGAAGTGAGCGAGGCGATTGAAAAGAGCGCGCGATTGATGCGGTTCTACATCGGCAAAGGAGCGGTCCCCTACGGCGATCATCACCCTTGGACACAAACCCACGAGGACAACGGAAAATGCGGGATGGCCTCGGTTATGTTTAGCCTTCTCGATAATCCTCAAGGAGGCGAATTCTTCTCGCGGATGTGTGTCGCCTCCTACGGTGCCGAGCGTGACGGTGGACACACCGGCAACTTCTTCAACATCCTGTGGTCGATTCCTGGCGTCTCCCAATCCGGCCCCCATGCCACGGGGGCATGGATGCAGGAATTTGGTGCTTGGTATTTTGATCTTGCACGACGCTGGGATGGAACCTTTCTGCACCAAGGTCCACCTCAATCGAAAAACGACAAGTACCCAGGTTGGGATTGTACCGGCGGCTATCTGCTGGCCTATGCGATGCCGCTGAAGAAGATCTGTCTGACCGGCAAAGGGTCGTCGACCGTTCCCCATCTTGATGCCACAGCCGCTCAAGCGCTGATTCAAGACGGGTGTGGCTGGACGAATAAAGACCGCAACAGTTACTATGACAAGCTGGATGAAAACGAGCTCATCGAGCGTCTGGAAAGCTGGTCGCCAGTAGTGCGTGAGCGGGCTGCGAAGGCATTGGCTCGGCGCCGAGCGATCTCAATCGACTCGGTCCTTTCGCTACTGGAATCACCGCGACTCGAAGCACGCTACGGCGCCTGTGAGGCCATCTTGACGCTCAAGGGCGCAACTGCTGCTGCCGTACCGGCCCTGAGGAAGGCCCTGAAGCATGATGATCTCTGGCTGAGAGTGAAGGCCGCAGATGCTTTGGCCGCAATCGGCAAGCCAGCCATGTCGGCGGTGCCAGAACTGCTCACGATGCTGGCACAAGGCCCCTCCGAGAACGACCCGCGTGGGATGGAGCAGCGTTACCTCTGCTTCGCTGTCTTTGGGCAAATGTTGAAACGGTCCCTCGACGACGTCGATCGCCAACTGCTTCGCCAAGCGGTGGCGGCCGGATTGAACAACCAAGATGGGCGAGCTCGCGGGACGGTCGGCGGAATCTATCAACAGTTGACCTACGAAGAAATCAAGCCGCTGTTGCCCGCCATCCACGAGGCGATCGTCACACCCGCCCCGAGTGGAATCATGTTCGCAAGTGGAGTCCGTTTGGCCGGAATCGACCTGTTGGCCAAACACCGTATCAAGGAAGGCATCCCGCTTTGCATCGAGATCATGGAGATCGACAAGTGGGGTAAGCGTGATCGAATTTCACGTTGCCTCAAAACGCTGGCAATCTACGGTGGCGCCGCCAAGCCGAACTTGCCTCAACTCCGACAATTGGAAAGGGACTTGCTTGCCCACACGGAGGCCAAAGGGCTGCAACCCCAGATTGACCAACTTCGCTCGCTCATTTCGGAGATAGAAGACAGCGACGATGCCGTTGCATTGCGCAGTCTTGGTGAAATCTGATCGCGCGGGGTCAAAAAAAGGCGAACGAACCATCTTCGATGGTCACTGCTAGTGCCTGGATTCGCCCCAATGTCAAGTCATGCGTGAATCAACCAGCTCTTCCTCGGTCGACGCGAGGTTGCTTCGCATGGACCGACAGACAGCTAGAAGCTCGAACGATTGCTCAATCAATTGCTCGAGCTGAACTTCTTCACTGACAACCTCGATGGCACGCGATGCAGCGCTGGCAAGTGATGGCACGTTGGATTTCTCCGCAGTCATTCGTAGTCGCTCCGCAATGGCTGCGAAGGTCGTGCTATCGCCGGCATCCGCGGCGTCAACAAGCCGCTCAACCTGCTCGCCAATGTTCAGTACCAAGTCATTGGAAATCGTCTCGCCCTGATTTTCGGGAAGAACAGACCCCAGATTTGCGATGACGTCGATAAAGTGCTCGACCAATTCAGGATCAAACTGCGAGCCGGCACAACGGCGTAGTTCGCTGACGGCGTCCGCTACCGGCATCCCTTTTCGATAAGGCCGATCCGATACCATCGCATCAAATGCATCGACGATCGTCAAGATTCGGGCACCCACTGGGATCTCCGAGCCAACAGGTTCGTTCTCACTTCCGTTGGTTCCGTCGTATCGCGCATGGTGATGCTTGACAATGTCCGTCAACCCGGGGTGCTTGAACGACTTGCTGATGATCTCGATTCCAATGCGATCGTGACGTTCCATTTGCACCCATTCGTCCTTCGTCAACGGTCCCGGTTTCAATAGTATGGCATCGGGCACACCGATCTTGCCAATGTCATGCAATAACGCTGCCATTTCGACCACATACACATCTCGTGGACTCAATACTCGTTGTGCAAGAAGTGCTGCATAGTTGGAAACACGGGTCGAATGCTGACCCGTTTGATTGTCGCGGTACGACAGTGCTGACAAGAGTGCCGTTACAGCTGGCATCAGCAGGCTGAATTCTCCACCCCCATAGCGACAGACCACATCGTCCGCTCGCGTCGCAGCGTTTAGCAAGTTCCCGACTTCTCGGAGGACCTCGTCCCCCATGCTATGACCGTAACCATCATTGATTGCTTTGAAGTAATCGATGTCAACCATGATTGCACAAAGCGGAAGAGCATTCGCTTTCGCATGATTGAATTGCTCGTCGAACATCTCAAAAAACAGTCTTCGATTCAAGCACGCTGTCAACGGGTCTCGAGTCGCTAAATACCTTAATTCATCATTTTGCTTGCTGATTTCTTGCTTGGATTTCTGCAACGCCTCAAGGGTCGATGCGATGAAATTGTACTGGACCACGAAGCGACGATCTTGTTCGTCGACGAAGGGCGCAGAGCCAACGGGACCGCCTACTACGTGTCGCCCTATCCCGATGGCGAGACCAACATGTATTCTGTCAAAGTACATGTGGATAACTTCGATCGGTCGCTGAGTGCGGGTTCTCGGTGCCATCTGTTGAATGTGGATGCATCAAACAAAGGCATCGCGAGCGACACTTATCAGCTGAACAGACGCTACAACTAAGCAGGGGACGCTTGTGCAGATCGATACCCCCGTTTCCAACGCCGTCTTTCCGGCTGCGTCTGAGCACCTCGATGACGAGCCATCTCGAGTCCGTTGGTACGGTCGAATGATACCGTTCGCCGTTGAAAACATACGCAATGCGAAGCTCTACCTTGTAACCGTCGCAGCATTGATGTTGATTGGCTTCGTCCCTTGGCGACATTCTGTCAAGTGCAATGTCACCTGCGAACCAGCGCTGCGGCGCTTTGTTGCTGCTCCTTTCGATGGCAAGCTATTGAAGTCATACGTTGGACCGGGCGATCAAGTGGACGAGGGGCAATTGTTGGCGGTACTCGATGGCGGCGAACTACAATCACAGATCGCAAGCCTGCAAGCCAAAATGGACCAAACCGCTCAGCGGCGCTCGGCGGCCTTGTCATCCGGCGTTGGATCCAAGGCCGAGTTCGAGCGTCTTGAGCTATTTCAACTGCAAAGTGAAATTCATTTGCTCGAGGATCGCAAACGGAACCTAGAAATCCGCTCACCGATCACAGGCGTTGTCATCAGCGGTGATTTGGAACGCGCTGAAGGCGTCCCGCTGCATATCGGCGAAAACCTGTTCGAGATCGCACCCCTTGATCAACTCGTCGCTGAGATCGCGATTCCTGAAGCCGACGTAACGTCTATCGAGTCAGGCATGATGGCGTTTCAATTCGCGTTGGAAACGTTTGCATGTGACATTGGCAGGAATTGGCGTGGAACTGTTCGTTGCTGGGGTTGCTTTGATTGCATGGCAATTCATCGATTCCTTGACATGGAAGCAAGTCGCTGCGGATTTCGTGCTTCTAGCGTCCGTGACTTCGCTGCTGTTCAATTTGAATCCGCTGTTGCGTTTCGATGGCTACTTCGCGCTGGCCGATGCAACCGGCGTCGACAATCTCTACAACTACGGCCAATCGTATGCGAGATACTTTGGTGGGCGGTACATACTCGGACTCAACCAGCATGTTCCTCCGATGCCCGCAGGAAATCCGCCTTGGGTGAAAGTTTACGGTCTTTCGGCCGCTGCTTATCGGGTCGTTACGATATCCGGATTGATCATTGCTGCTGCGTTCTTTCACGGCGCGGGCCTCGTGATCGCGGCTGCGGGCTTGATCTCGTTCATCCTGCTGCCGCTATACCGGCTTGGTGTTCATCTGGTATCGCTAAAGCAATCTGGCGATCTCTATCCTACTCGCCTATTGCTTCGCCTCGGCATCTTGTTTGCCGCCATCTTGCCACTGACATTCGTCATTCCGACGGATTTGCAAATGACCACGCCTGCCATCGTTCAGTACGATCCACCGTTGGTGGTGCGAGCACCGCTTGACGGATTCGTTGACCAAGTGCATGTGCTTGATGGCGAAACGGTCACCGATGGCCAACCGCTTGTGACCCTTCGCAATGACGACTTGGTGCAATCGCTTGGTCTGCTTCAGAAAGAAATTGCGCAAATGGAACTGGCCGTGCGTTCCGCGCGATGGAACGGCGATACCTCTCTGTTAGGCGACTCGCAATCGCAACTCATTGGGTTGAGAGAACAAGTCGAGGCGAAACAACAAGAGCTGGATAGCTTGGTCGTGCGTGCGCCCGGTGGCGGGCGTGTCGTCGCTCGCCAGTTGGCATGGCAACTCGGTTGCTATGTGCATCAGGGTGACGAGCTCGGTGCGATCGGAGTGGAGCAGCAGAAGCGATTGAAGATATCATTGAGCCAACGTGAAGCAAGTCGTCACGAGGGCTTGTCGACGAATCCTGTGCTGGTTGTCATGGCTGGGCAGCCGAGTTGGATGGCTCAAATATCGCACGTCGAGTCTCGCGCCAGTGTGAGCATTCCCGATGAGTCGCTGATCGCGATTAACGGAGGCAACCTTCCGGTACTGAAGACGGAAACGGAGGAACTCCTGTTGAGCGAACCACGAATCAACGCGTTCATCTCGCTGACGGCCGAGCAGAGCCAAGTGTTGCGTTGTGGTCAACGAGCCTTCGTGCGGATCAAGCATCGACATGCTACACTCGGCAGCCAGTTTTGGAATTATCTAAGCGGTCTCATCGTGTTCCATTGAGCAGTGGAATCTCGTGCATGATGGCCGGTCCCATCAGCGGTGGGGTTCTCGGTGCAAGGCAGTACTCAAAACTGCGTCGATGTGTGCTCTTGTTCATTGTTTGAGTTCTATTGTCTCGCATTGGCTGGGGAATGGACGGGATTGACATGATCTACAGAATAAGAAGTTCATGTCTGTCGCATTAGCGCGTCATGTCAATCCTGTTAATCCTGTCTTCAATGTTTCCTTTTCGAGTAGACGCGGTCGAGCGATCCAGCTTGCTCGTGGCGAGAGACTGGATGTTCGTCGTCGCCAATCGAAGGACGAATCCAGCTGGCGATCCGATACTACAAGTCAAGATCGGTCTTCATCTACCGCTTGTTCCACCGCGAGGGCGGGGACAACAACACAGAACCTAGCCAGTGCAGCGACAACTCTCACAATCGATTGGATTCCTGTATTGCGATATCCTAGCTGGAGCGCTTTCTGCGAAAATTGGAGAGCGAATTTCGCAATTCGCGCCCGCCAAACCCCGTTCTGGCGTGATTGCAATATCAATGGGTCAATGATTCAGGGGCGTTTTTGAATCAATGCTCGAGACGACTTGGATGGGCGGATTCCGTCAAAATTTCCAGTTTTCATGGCGGGAGGGGGAGTCGCTTGGCCACGTTGGGGTGAAGCTGGCTCGTCACGGGCGGCGATTCTCTTTTCCTTTTCAGCCTGATCTGATGACTCTACATAAAGAATCCGGAAGTCGCTTTCGACGTCGTGGGCGAGCACGCTGTGTGCGTCGATTGGGGCGGTTTGAGAGACTTGAGCAGCGGCAACTATTGGCAGCCGACCTGATCGTCGATGTCCCCTACAAGGACGTCGAGCTGCAGATGGTGGGCGATCTTGTCCAGATCCGCGATCGAGTTGATAACTCGATCCTCGATCAGGCACTGCTGGTCGACATCGATGACAGAATCGAGATCAGGAGCCGGTCTTTTGTGGCCGATTCGGATCTCGCACTCGATGGAAACTCGCTATTCGTTTACGCCGAGATGATTGATCTTACCGATTCAGAGATCGTCACGACGGACTTTGAGGATCTAGAAAACGCGGGAGCCCTGCTGTTCGAAGCTCGTCAGATTCAAGTTCTCTCGGGTTCAAAGCTCGACACTCAAGTTGCCCCCGATTCCACTCGGGCGGCGGGGCAAATCACGCTGCGAGCGGTCGATCGGATCTCGGACCTGAACCGTTTTTTTCAGGATGCCGCCCTGCCAATTGTGGGCGACGCACGAAACTCCAGTTTGCAGATCACCGGTTCGGTGTTGCTTGGACGTGATGTCATTCTAGATGCAAACGGCAATACGCTGTCGCGGTACGACGATGTCGCCGCGTATCAGAATGATATCGCCTCGGGTGTGATTGATGCCCTGCAGCAGGCTCCGCAAATCGGCATCAGCGCCGTCTCGCCTGTATCGGGGCAAGTGAAGATTCACGAGGCCACGTCATCGATCGTGATTGAAAACGCGGGCATTACGAGTTCGACATGGATTGATATCGACGCTTCGGCGACCGCGGATTCATCGATCAACGCACTGGCCATCAACGGCACGAACCGAGAATTCATGGGCTCGGTTGGCTTTAGCAAGTCGGCATCGTCGGCAACGATCAGTTTGCTGGGTACGACAACCTTCGATGCGGCTAGTTACATCGACGTGGAAACCAACGCGACCAGTACGGCACAGACAACCACTCGTTCCGAAGGCGGCTCGCATTTCTCGTCCGGCGACGTCGACTACGCATTCAACCTGGCCGTCGCACTGACGCACGAAGTCTCCGTCATCGATGTCGGCCAGTTCGTCACACTTGACTCCCAAGGCCGAGTCAACTTGGACGCGCAAGCCACGGTGACAAACAAGGCCAAAGCCGACACAGCACTGTTCCAAGATGGCGAAGCGGCGTTCTCGGTAGCCATCGGAGTCGACAACGCGGAGGTTCGCGCGAATATCGCCGGAAATATCGTTAGCGGCGATACCACCAACGTGCGCACTGTGCCATTCTCTGTGAGTGACGTTGACGCCACGAGCGATCAGATCCTTATGACGGTTCCGTCGAGCGAGCCGCTACGAGTAGGCGAGCGGATTACCTCCAACACGTCGGCGAATACCGAAATCGGACTGCACGACCAAGCGGAGTACATCGTCGCGGAAGCGACCGAACCGGTCGATGCAGGTGAAGGGCAAGTTTCGCAGTCCGTGCGTCTTACGCGTGCAGAAAGTCTGCCCGTCGACGCGAGACAAGTTCCTGAGGAGAGCGAGCATACGCTTTCCAAACTCGCACTGATCGAGTTTCCCGTTTCGGCGATCAGCACCGAGTCCGCCAGCGGTGATGGATTGATTGAACTTTCGTTGCCCGCGAATGTGGACCGCGTGACTTATTTGGGGCCAGACAGCCCAAACGAATCGGAAGCAGAAACCGTCGCCGAAGGCATCGCGGGCCTGACACAAAACGAGAGCTACGAGGTTGTGCGTGACGGCGTGCATATCAAGCTGCGTTCGTTGGAGACTGGCGAAATCGTCGACTTCACTGCCCCAGCCGACAGTCTCGATCAAGGCTTTAGCTACTACGAGAATATCATTGCCTTTATTCCACGCGATACTGTAGACCATCAAACCGGTCGTATCACTCTGCCGGAATCGCACGGTTTACGAACCGGTGACCTATTGGTTTACGGCGTCGATCCCAATCGTACCATGTCGCGTGAAGTCGCTGCCTTCGATGCCGAGGGCAACCAAGTCGGCAAGCTCGGCGATGTGACGTTGCCCGATGCGCCGATTCGAGGTTTACAAAACAACTTGGCTTATCGAGTCATCGTCGACCCGCATCGCCCGAACGACGTGCGATTGGCGAGTTCGCTGGTTCATGCAGAACTGGCCCAGACGGTCGACTTGCAAGCGGTAAGCGATGGTAGTTTTTCGATCGAGCGTCTCGATCTTCACGGTGGAATCCGCGTCAATGCACATTTGGACGCGACCAACTTTGCTCAAGCCGGAGTCAATTTGACCAACGGCCAGCAACCTTGGCCCGCACTGATTCAAGGAGCCAGCAACGGCCAGATCGACGACATCGCACAGCTCGGTTTCGAGTTCATTGACAAGCTGCGTGAAGGTATCGATGGCAATGCGAAGCAGCAAGCGGAAAGCAACACGCAAACCGATTCGGAACCGAATCTCGATGCGGCAGGGTCGATCTCAGTGGCATACTTTGATCACCAGGTCGCGGCGAAGATCGCAACGACTGCAACACTTCGGTCGTTCGGTGATTTAAGTGTCGACGCGACGACCGAGCAAGCCGTCAAGCTGGGTGTTACGGCGGAATCGACGCGCAACGCTCTCAGCGAAGAAGGCGGGAACAAAGAGTTCGCTTTGGGCGTCGGTGTCGGTGTGTATCGCAACACGACTCATGCCATCGTGGATGATTCGGCAACACTGGATGCACTGGGGGACACTCGCGTCCGCGCCGGCGTCGTCTATCCACTACTGCCCGATGCCGAAGGTAACCAGCACACCGTCAGCATGGGACTGGCTGGATTCGGCGCTTGGCTTTCCGGCGATTTGGACTTCACCCATCTGACGAACGTCTACTCGCGATCGATCGCCAATGGCGACGATAGCGAGAACAATGAAAAAGTACTCGCCATCGGCGGCGGCGTTGCATTGACGTTCACGGAAAACGAAGTGATTGCGCGAATTGGTGGTGGCGCGCAGGTCAATCAGGACTCAAGCTTTTTTGCACATCGTCGAACGGTCTCGGTGGAAGCGGATCTGGAGGCGTCGATCATCGAAGTCGGCCAAATGATGTCGGTCAACTTAAGCGTACCCGGCATTGTGGAAGCGTTCAACAACGCGGCCAACCAAAAATCACTCGACGTCGCGACCTTCCTGCAGGACCTCGTCAATCCACTGGGTGTCAGCGGTGACAAAGCGTTCGGTGGCACGTTGATTATCAACACCACCGACAACCGAGTGATCGCGGAGATCGAATCGCAGGCAGCAGTCAATGCATCGCATCTGCACGTGATCGCAGGTAGCGACACCTACAACTTCGCGGGCGTGCAAACCGGCACAGGTTCGACCGAGATCGGCTTCTCCGCCGCGATTGCCGCCTCGGATCTTACTTCCACGACCATGGCCGCGATTCACGAAGACGCCGCGATCGGCGTCGGCACGTTGGATGTGATCGCAAACGATGATCTCGACCGCATCACCTACGCCGGTGCGGTGCTCAAAGGCGAACAAGTCGGAATCGGCACGTCGATCGGAGTGAATGTGGTCGAGCAAAACGTGGCCGCGTTTGTTGGTCGCGAAGAGACGGTGGCGGACGGCAACCCGGCGACCGCATCACCACTGTACGCCCTCGGGCCGGCCAAAATCGCGGCAGCGGCAACCGGCACAGTTCAAACCATTGTCATCTCCGGTGCAGTCCAAGGTTTAGGCGGCACACTTGCCGACGCAGACTCTAAGCAAACCGGCCCGATCGCGATCACCGCTCCGGTGGCGTACAACTCGGTGACGACGGATGTCGATGCGTACATGGACAACCAGCGAGCGGAGGAACTCGGGGCTCTCGAGATCGATGCTCACGCAGAGACCTCGACCAAGTTACTGGTGATCGGCGGCTCGTTCGCAGTCCAAACTGCCGCCGGAGCCAACTCGGGTAAGCTCAATTTGGCTGGAGCCGGAGCCGTCGGTATTAACAACACGCATCAAACCGTTGACGCGACGATTCATGACAGCTTGGTGACTTCGTTGGGCTCCATAACCGTTACCGCCACAGAAGCCTCAAAGATCGAATCCGATGCCGGTGGGTTGGCCATCGGTTTTGGCAGTGGCCCGAAACGCGGTACAGCGCTGTCATTTGGTACGAGTGTGGCAATTAACGATGTGAGCGGCCACACCAAAGCCACGATTGATCGATCACATCTCAATGTGGGCAACGGCGACTTGCTCGTCAGCGTGGCTTCGCTAGCCGGTGATACTGACGATGCGCCGGAATCGCGAGTTCGCGGCATGGCGCTAGGTGGTGCCGCAACGCTTGCACTGACGCCTGCATTGGGAACGTTTGGCGGGCTTGGTGCCGCCGTTCAAAATTGGGTCAATAAAACCGTGGCCGCTGAGATCATAAATGACTCAGTCGTTGAAATATTCGATGGCGATGTTAGTGTTCTAGCTCGCGACGAAAGTAAAGTGATCGCCGATGCTGGCGGATTGAGTTTCTCGGGCGGTGCGGCAACCAAGGTCAACGGGGCGCTCGGAATCGGACTGTCATTCAACGAGGTCGCAAATTCGACGACGGCACGCATCGCCGACTCCGAAGTTCGCACCAGCGGAGCGATTCTGGTCCAATCCAATTTGCCGATCGACGACACCGAATCCCAACCGGCCTCGGTCGATGCATTGTCGGTTGCCGGATCGATGGGTATCGCCGCTAGTCAAGGCTTGTCGGCGTCACTGGCGGGTGCCGGCAGCGGCAGTAACAACCAGGTCGCCAATACGATTACCGCAGAGATTGTCGAGTCGGATGTCGAGTCGGTACTTCATGCCATCAAAGTGTTGGCTCATGACGCAACATCGATCATCGCCACGACCGTCGGTGCCGCAGTCGATGCTGGGTTTGCGGCGGGGCTGAGCGGTGCGGTCGCCGTCGGAATGTCCGTCGCGCGCAACGAAATCGGGAACACGACAACGGCGAAGATCGAGGGTGGATCGACGACCACATCCGACAACGATCTGGCAATGGTACATGTCCATGCGGCGGACAATGCGAACATCAACGCGGTCGCCGTCGCGGCAAGTTTGGCGGTCAGTGCGGCCGTAAAGCCCGCGTTTTCGATGAGCGGCGGCGGAGCCGAAGCGTCGAATGGCATCCTCAGTGACGTCGATGCCCTGGTGAAGAATGCGAACGTGGTCTCGCGATTGCTGTCAGTGACGGCGGATTCGACAGCGACGATCCAGTCCGGAGTGTACGGAGTCACCTCGAGCGTCGCCGGTTCGGCCGCTCCTGGCGCTAGTGCCTCGATCGGTGCCTCGGTTGCGAACAACTTTGTCGGTTACATGCTCAATGGCACAAAGCAAGACGCCCGCGTTCACGCTGAAGTCATCGGCTCGACGATCGACACCGTCAATCTGGCGGTGACAAGTGATTCAAACCAAGACATTGATGCGGAGACCTTTGTCGGCGGTTTCGTCATCGCTGGTGCGGTCAGTTTTGGAGGTGCCGGCGCGGGATCGGGCACAAAGACAACCAACCGCATTAGTCCGTCCGTGCTAGCCAAAATTGACGGCCAATCGGCTCCCGATATCGACGTGATCGGTACGGTTCGTGTGGAGGCGACTGACCAGACAAGGATTGATGCCAATACGACAGCCGTCACCGTTGCCGGGTTCGTTGGCGGTGCTGCCGGCGGAGCAGTCCAAGTCGGCATCTCGCTGGCGGAAAACATCGTTGACAACCGCGTTGAAGCCTTGATCGCATCTGCTGCATTCGCGGAAACGAAAAATCCAACGGTCACGGTTGCCGCCGAGCAAAGTGAATCGTCAAGGATTAATGCCGCGTCGGTCGCGACGTCGGTTTCGGGCACCGGTGCCGCGGGAATCGCTGGCGGAATCAGCGGTGCCGGAGCCTCGTCGGTCAATACGGTTTCCAATAAAACGCTGGCGACCATCCGCAATAGTCAACTGTATGCGTCGAAGGTCAACGTCACGGCTGATAGTCACACGGACACCAAATCGCAAATCCTAAACGCTTCGGTCGCCACGGGTTTCAGTTTGGCGGGCGGCGGTGGCTTGGGAGTCGGCATCAACGACGCGCACAACGTCATCGGCGATATCACTGACGATCGCTCCTTACCCGAAATGGCCAATCAAATCACTGCGTCGATCGAGGGCAACACGACCATTGTAAGTACGGGTTTGGTAAGCGTATTGGCGACCAATAGCGATTCCATCACCGCCGCGATGAATGCGAACGTCGTGTCCGCAGCCGGATCGCCAGAATTGGCGGCGAGTGTAGCCGGCGCGGGAACGGCCGCCTACAACAAAGTCGCTAGCGAGATTGCGGCTCGCATTGCTGGGACGTCAGCCGACGCTCGTGTCGTGATTGATTCGGCCGACTCCGTCAATGTCGCTGCTAACGATGAATCCAAGGTAAACACCACCGTCGGTACCGTGACGGTCAGCGCGATGATCGGCACTTTTGCCAGTGGGGCTTCGATTTCGGTTTCCAAAGCGGAGTCGGATGTTCACAATCTGCTCGACGCTTCGATTCAACATGCGACTGTCAACGCAGTGAACGATATTAACGTCAGTGCCGTCGAAGACGGCGACATCGAAACGGTCTCGTACACCACTGCCGTCGGCGCGACGCTGGCGATCGGAGCGAATGTAACGGGCGGTGGTGCGGTCGCCTACGGTCGCATGCGATCCGATGTCGATTCGCAGGTTGCACTCAGCGACCTGAATGCCGGTGCCAAAGTCTCGGTGGCTTCGATTGTTACTGCCGAAGTAAACTCCGATACAAAACCCGTCGGCGTCTCGGTCCTCGGGTTGGCCGGTTTTGGCAGCGTGCCCACCGCGATCGTCCAACCAACCGTCGACTCGCTCGTGTCCAGCACAGCGGTCACCAGCGATGACCTTGAAATCAAATCGACGTACAACCCGTTGGCCACCGCCGAGGCATTCGGATTCCAAGTCGCCGTGGGTGCGTCGTTTGGTGGCTCCGACGCGACCGTGACGGTTGGCGGCGTGATCGATGCCCAGCTCAGCAGTGGCGACCGGTTGGTGGACGTCGAACGATTGACGATTCGCAGTGCCGCTGTTCCGCTACAAGACTCCGCCTCGTCGGCAATCGCCAATGCATCCAGCGGCGGTTTGCTGATGGGTACGAACTCGGCCTACTCCGAAGCGATTGACACCAGCGAAGTGCAAGCCAATATCGCCAATGGATCGAACAATATTCAAGTGGGTGAGTTGACAACGGTCGAGGCGGAATCTCGAAACCTGCAACGCTCGGAAACGGACGCTTACACCGGCGGACTAATCAGCGTCGGTGTGCCCACCGCCCGAGTCGACAACAACTTAAAGACCAAAGCACTTTTGGGCAACAATGTTCAGATCACAGGCGGAAATTTGTTGATTCGCGCTACCGGTCACTCGAATGCACTTTCCGACGCCAACGCGGGCAGCGGAGGCGTCAGTGCCGGCAGTGTCACGCAGTCGAAAGTCGCCAATCGCAGTACAACGGAAGCGGTTATTGGCGACGCCAGTGTCTTGAATGTTGAGTCCGTGATTGTCGACGCGAACTTTTTGACACAAACCAACGCAGTGCTTGGTGCGGTCGCCGGCGGCGTACTGTCGGGCCAAGGCGGCTTTGTTTACAACGATGTGACCGCGACGGTCAGCGCCAATGTCGGCAGCAATGCATCCATCGAAGCGACCAATATCGATATCGACGCTAAGCAGTACGTCGCTAAACCCGACCTCGGTGACGCCGGAAACGTTGACGCCACCACAGGCGGATTGATCACTGGTGGCGGTGCGGGCAGTCATACCGCACTTGTGATGAACACCGCTGTTAATATCGGCTCCGGTGCAACGCTGCGAGCAACCGGCGGCGATGCAGCAACGCTTGCCCTGTCTGCAGCCAATTGGATCGATGCCACAGATCGATTGACCGTGCGGGCCGGCGGCGCGGGAGCGCAGACGCATGTCGATTCGTCGATCATCGCCAATCAAATGAATGCACAAGTGATTGTCGGCGATGGTGCGTCGCTCAGCAGTACCGGCACGATTGAAATGGACGCTACCGGCACCGCGGACACACGGATTCAGGCGAACTCGGACGCCTACGGACCCGTCACGATCGGAAGCGGAAGCTCAGAAATTACACTCCGTCCACGCAATGAAATTGATCTGCAAGGTAATGCGTCGCTTCGCGCCGACCTCGATATCATTCTGTCCGCGGGCATCGATACCTTTGATGAATCCAACTACGACGTCGAGGCGCGAATGGATACATTTGGCGGCAGTGTGATCCCGCTCGAATTCATCGACGCAACCGCCACGCTGCTGGAAAAAAACAAGATCAATGTAGCGTCTGGCGCGGTCGTCGAATCGGGCGGCAACATCGGACTGCACGCCGAACGTCATGGTGAAAACAATGTCGCGGGCATCGCCAAAGCCGTTAATTGGGTCAGCGGCCTAAGGGATGTTCTGAACGGGACGGCAGCCGAAGGCGGTGTCGAGATTTCCACACGAAAACTAAACTCCGCTGCATTCGGTGTCATCACGGTCAACGGCACATTGCGTACCGGCATCAATCGCCATCGTGAATTGGTGATCGCAGGTGTGCAACTGAGCGACAATGGCGATCCCAACAATGCCGATGACTACAACGTCGACGCCCAGGGCGACATTCCGTTTAGCCAGCGAATTGAAATGATCGAAAGCGGCTTGCATGCCGATTTGCGACGGGCCCAAGAACAGCTTGCCGAGTACGGTGACAACGTCGGCATACGGAATTTCTATCAAAGCGAGATCACGCGGCTCGAGAATGAACTGCGAACTCAGGGGTTGCTGGTCCGCCCCGAAGCGAACGCACCGGAGTTGGCCTCGGAGCAGAACGCTGTTGTCGTCATGATCAGCGACATTTTTGCACAGGCTGGTCGCATCGATGTCTCGGGTGATCGGTTGGTTGGTACCGGCGAAATCGACGCTCCTGGGGATGCCACGATCGAAGTGACCAATCAATCGCTGGTACACATCGAAGTTTCGGGAATGCAAATCGCGGACTCCACCGGTGGCGTTTGGTTCAACCATGTCGGGGTTTCCGAAGCGAGTCTCGGTACGATTGGTGCAATTAATTCCGCGATTACTGAGGAAAACGCGACTCAAACCGATATCTTGTTCCTGCTCGAACCGGAATACAACGCTGCTGCGGACTTTTCCAGTATCGTTGGCGGGGCGGGCGCGCCTGATCCATCCATCTCGGTCCGAAACACTGCGGTCACCTCGACGGTCGATGACGTGGTTTACCCCTGGCCCAACATCAGCGTCATCGGCGCACCGCTACGCAACCTCGGTGGTTCGATTGAGTTGACCAATCACCAAAGCGGCGCGGGCAGCATCATCATCACAGCGGAAATTGTGGCGGCCGAGTTGGTCACACGGGCCGGCAATCTGGGCACCGCGACGATCAACCTGCCGGGCGTTGGTTCGATTCACGAAGTGAGGGGAACCGAATTTGCGGACATCCACAACCAGCTCTACAACGCTCATACGTTCAAGGGCATTGTGCCGATCGAAGCAAGTTTTAACTCCAACTCGGGATTCACCAACTATCTGGCTGCCGAACCGACAACGCCAAGCATTTCCGCCAGCCGGATTTTCATTGAGGCCCACTTTATCAATGTCAATGGATTGATTCAAAGTGGTAAATCCGATTTCAATTTGACCATCGATCAAGAGGTCGCGGAAGAGATCGCGTGGGGCATCAACAACGGAGTGACCGGAATCGTGCCGCTTGAAAATCAACCGAGTGCCGGTTTTGTTATCAGTTTCGATTATGAACGCCTGCGAATTGTTGTGAGTGAATTGATTGTCGGCGGCGGTTACGTGGAACTGACGGGAAACGTCGCCAACACACGGCAGGGCGAGATTCGGGTCTTCGGTGGTTATGCCAACATCAACATCGATAACCAAACAAACTATGACATCGAGCTGCAACGACTTGACGCAAGTCGTCGCGGTGAAGGCAAAGTCATCATTAACGACTTGGCACGTGGCGATGGAACGATTCCCGAATCTTATCACTACATTCGCAAGGGCGATCTCGTTGAGCAAAGTCGTTACCTATTGAACGGCGAAGTTCATCACGAACTGTTTGAACTCGACGACGAGATGATCTACCTGCCGAAACCCTATTTGAGGTACGGTTGGGTTGTGGCTGAAGATAGCTCCACGATCTCGCGGCGCACGCTTCGTTCGTCGTCTTGGTTGGGGGCGATCGACGCCTTTGCACCCGATGCGGAAGTTTTTTCAACATCGGGACCCACGACGCTCGATGCAAAGGTACACGGCTCAGGTGCATTCTTTTTTACAGCGAATGACCAGACCAGCCGCCCGCGGTACTCGTACGCCGAAAGGAATTACACTGCGGACGATACCGGTTGGGAAGCTGGCAAACCGTGGGAACAGTGGACGGGAGCATTCCTATGGGCGGTTAGAAATGTCTACTATCCCTTTACTCGCAAACAGAAAACGCTAACGCTGCACAGCCACAGCATCCGGGCGGACCGACCAATCGATATCGAATTCTTGGGGAATGCAACGGGCAAGATCGACATCAAGTCGGCGGGACGGGTGTTCGTCGACGGCGTGTTAACGACATCCAACGGCACTGTGAAGATTCAGGCAAGGAGCATCCAACAATCGTCCGGCGCAGCGCTTGTTCAATCTCCCCAAATCACGCTTTCGTCTACTTTAGATATTGGTAGCCATTCGTCGCCAATACTGACCGATGTGTTGCAAAATCCCCGCTACGACTACCGAACCGACGATGGGGCAGTGCCCGTGATGCGAGGACAACGTGTGCTGGTTGTTCCCGATTTCCAGGAGCAGGGAACTGTGGGCGACATCTACGAATTTTTGCCGAAAGCGCGAGCGATCATTGACGTCGGTGTCGAGGACTTTACCAGCGATCGATGGCAACGGATCGCCTCGCCAGCCAGCCTCAGTGCGACCACCCGATCCGGCAATCTGTTCGTGCATGAAGTCGCGGGAGACTTGCCTGTTGGACTCATCAAGACGGCATTTACACCGGGACTGCTCAACGAAAACGATGTCCAAGTTACTGCGGCAGGCAGCATCGTAGTGGGCCAGCTTGCCGGCGGTAGTCAAGCCGAAGGTCTGATCGCCGGCAATTCCGTCGTCTTGCATGCCCAGCGTGGCAGCATCGGCGATCTTGGTGATCCAAATGGCGATCCAAGCAGCCAGGCCAAACCGCTCAATGTTCAAGTCAGCGCGATCAGCTTTCGCAACACTCTCGAAGATCGGCTGACGGCAACCGCGTCGGGTGACATTGTGATGCATCATCCGGGCAATGTCGTCATCAACGAAATCCGAGCCGGCGGTGCGGTCCATCTTTCCTCCACCGGTACGATCATCGATGGCAACAAGGTTGACATCCGCGATGAACGCGCCCTCGATGCACTTCGAAGCGACGTTTGGGCCGACCTGCGACTTACCGAGCAATTCGGCGCAAGCGAACGTCGACAAGAAAGACTCGACGCATTGGTCGCAAGCCAATCGCGAGATTACCACCAGTACTGGGAATACCGAAACACTCAAACTGATTCTTCGTCCTACGATGAGAATCATCGCGTCGAATTGTCCGAAGACGAACTAGCGTTCTACGACGATGAGTACCGTCAACAAGGAAGCGAGCAAGATTTGGAAGGTGACGATTTGGAACAATTCATCGCCGACAGCATCACAACAATCGAAAACAACCGCACCACGCAGTACCACGCGTTGCATCCAAACGCGGGGCCATTGGGTGACGCCTACGACCGCCAGTACCAGTATCAAGCAACGGCTGACGACGAACTGGCCATCGACGATTCGATGAAGGTTTGGACCGAAGAAGAACTGCTCAATACGAACCGGCCCGGCGAAGTCCTTGATATCTCCGATACTGAGTTTGTCATCGAGGATGCAAACATCACTGGTACAAGTGTCACGATTACGGACGCATTGGCGATCGGTCAGTATCAAAATGGAAGAACGATTGCACTACGTGATGACGATGGTCAACCCGCGACATTGACGCTAGACCAGCGTGCCGCGATCCTTACGGCAGAGCCGAACGACTTGGTCTACCTGAGCCAAGAACAGCTCTATAGCGAGTTGATCTTGTTCAACAACCAAATCCGATATCAGCAACTTTTAGGCGACACGCGCATTTGGGCCGACTTTGGCTTTGAAGTCGGGCAGTTGATATACTTGGAAGGTAACACTCGCGAGACAACGGACGAAGGCGTGTTCTATGAAATTTTGGAACTCGACGGACCGCTGATGACAGTGGACTTAGAAGGAAAGACGCCGGACGGTCAATTCGAATATGTCCCGAGCACCAAAATGCATATCGCTGCGGTCGTGCCAGACCAGAATCCTGACGAAGCGAACTTCCTGCGTGTACTTCGCCGCGAAGACATCGACCTTGCGACCGCGGGGGTCGTCAACGCCTCGTCGCAGCGAAATGTGTTCATCGGATCCGAAGGCGATTTGCGACTTGGACAGATCACAGCAGGCGGCGATCGTCGAGTGCAAATCAAAGCCCACGGTGACTTGATCAATGCGTCGGAAACCGATCTACCGATGATCACTGGCCAACGTGTTGTGTTGGAATCGTCCGTCGGCAGCATCGGCTCGATGGAATCGCCTCTAAGAATGAATCTTTCCGAAGGCGGCTACTTGATCGCTCGAGCGAACGGAGCCGTGGAACTGGAACAAACCAATGCGACCGAAGATGCCGATGATCTGAGTATCAATCAAATCTTCTCGCGTAACGCATCTATTTCGATCACTGCCGATGGTGCAATCCTCGACTTCTTCGACACCGACGGAACCAACATTCGCTCGCAAGGATTGGTACTGCATGCGGGCGGAAGCATTGGGAGTATCGGTAATCCACTTGAAATCAACCTCACCGATACAGGCACACTGACGGCGATCGCCACGCAAGAAGTGGTGATAACCGAAACGGTTGGCGACATGAACCTGCGGCAGGTGCTTTCGCAAGCGGGCGACGTCATCCTGGTAGCCGATATTTCGATCCTGGACGCAGTTGATGTGCAAGACGCCAGCCATCCAGAATCGGCGGACTCGGACCAGATCGAAGGCTTGCCCCGCGTCGACATCATTGGCAACAACATCACGCTCACGGCGAACCTCGCAGCAATCGGCTCGGTCGGCAATGAGATTGATATTGATTCGCGATTTGGCGACGGTGATGGCAATGTGTCGCTTCGCAGCGGAGCCAATGCTTATGTAATCGAAACCACCGGCGATTTCTACCTCGGTCGTATCGACACCGACGATGAAACCGCCTTTCTCGCCGCACCCGGCGGCGGCATTTACACCGGCCTCGCTCGCGATCAGGCGAATGTGCTCGGCGGCAAATTGTGGTTGTTCGCACGTGATCACATCGGTGCGGCGGACAATCCCATCACGACCACAACATCAGCAATCGAGGGCCAAGCGACAACGGGCGACGTGTTTATCGAGAACACTGGCGACGTGACCCTCGGCGGTGTTGTCGATCCGCCCGCGACCGCTGAAGGCGAAGATACCGGATCCGACGCAGCGACTCGTAGGCGTGGAGCCAGCGGATTGGAGGCGGGACAAGCGTTGTCGATTCGTTCCGATCGGTCCATTATGGTCATGGAAAGTTTGTCCGCGTTGGGCGATATTGAAGTCGTCGGTGAAGTAGCAGTCAGGATTCCAGTGGGAACAGCGGTCGAGTCGCCCGGTTCGGTCCGGTTTTCCTCGCGGCGTCCAGAGATCCTTGGGACAGTCAAGTCGAGCGAGACCGTCGTTGCGGGCACCGAGGGTGATGACACTGTGATCGTCAATCCCGAATCGCTACTGGGCACACTGTCCATTGAAACGTTGGCCGGTGATGATCACATTGACTTGGCCGCAAACTGCTTTGCCATTGACGCAGGCTCGGGAACCAACACGATTGCCCACGCTCCGCTATGCAGTGTCCTCACATTCACGCTTGGCAGCGGAAGCACGGTTAATCAAATCGCGACCGCAGCTGTCGAGAACATTAGCGGCCTGCCTATCAGCACACTACAGATTCTCGGCGTCGACGCTCCGGTTGTATTGATCAGCGATCCGCGGTTTGAGTACAGCGATGGAACTCTGCGATTGAGATCGGGTGAGTTGATCAGTACCGATGAAGGCGAATCGATGATCGTCTCGGTAGACTTTTCCGATCCCCAATCACCTGAAAACAGAGTAACGCACCGAATCGCCGTGACCATCACCGCCAACGACCTTGTCTGGCAAAACCCAACATCGATCTACGACGTGAATCAGAGAGATGGTGTTTCGGCACTGGACGCTTTGTTGATCCTCAATGAACTTGCAAGCCGTGGGGCTGGCCCGCTTGGCGCTCGGCCCTATCAGTCGCAATTGCCGTTCTTCGATACGACGGGCGACGGAAGTGTCACGGCTCTAGATGCATTGCGAGTGATCAATCAGTTGGCGCTGCAGGTGGGGGCTTCAGGCGAATCCATCGCCGCAGAAACGTTGCCGGAACCAGTGCATGCAAGGCACAGCGAAGCATGGTGGATGGACACACGTGACGACGAGGACGAGAACGAGTTGGACTACATTGACTTGATTGCCCAGGATTTGCATGGACTTACGTAGATGTCGAACGCGGCTCAAGACGAAAGCTCGCTGCAATATCACTTGTTGAAGCTGACGATTGCCGGCGTCTATTACGCTGAAGGCGTGTTAAGCCATTAGCCGGCGGTCGAGCAAAGCGAATACCGATTTGTCATGCACACGACGCGAGTAGGTTATACTGCCAGGATCTCATCCTTGTCTCTCGTCATTCGTTGTGCATGTCAAAGCTCTCCGATTCCTCTGATAACGTTAATCGCTGCCTTCGTGCGGTTGAGGAGGGGGACCAATCCGCGACGACGGAGCTTTGGGAGTACGTTTACCCTCGGCTGCTGGCGTACGCGCGTCAGAAGCTGCCCAGTCACCTGCGCCGCGTCCTGGACGAGGAAGATGTTGCTCTTAGTGCGTTCAAGAGTTTTTGTGCGGGTGCCACTCGCGGATCGTTGGGTGAAATTACCGGTGAAGATGAACTATGGAAGTTGCTTTTTTGTATTTCTTCACGAAAAGCAAGAAGCTATGTGCGGGAACAATCGAGGCAAAAGCGAGGTGGAGGCAAAGTGAGTGGTGAATCTGTTTTTGGTGACATTTCCAATCGCGGACTTGAACAAGTGCCTGATTCTCGAGGCACACTGGCCCAGTTTTCCGCCGACTGCCAGCATCTGATGGATTCACTGGAAGACGATATTTTGCAAACCATCGCGTTACTGAGAATCGAAGGCTACTCGGTGGACGAGATTGCAACACGAATTGAGTTTTCGAGACGCAGCGTGGAACGAAGGCTCAATTTGATTCGACAGATCTGGTCAGCAGAAGGAGCAGATGAATGACGTCGGTAATCGAACCTGAGCGACCGACGAACATCGGCCCCTACGAAATCCGATCGCGACTAGGACAAGGTGCATTCGGTTCCGTTTACCTTGCCTTCGATCCGGTTCACGAGCGTCAGGTCGCCGTCAAGGTTCCTCGGGTTGACCGTCATCAACAGCGGGATGTTTTGAACGAAGCCCGCTCGCTTGGCCAGCTTTCCCACTCAGGGATCGTGTCGGTTCTCGATGCGGGCCAATCCGATGGAAATTGCTACATCGTTTCAGAACACCTTGACGGACCAAGCTTGCGACAATTCTTGCAAGACCATCGGCCGAATGTCAACGAATCGATTCGAATTGCGATCGCCTTGGCCGACGCGCTCGCACACGCACATGCGTACCGAGTCGTGCATCGCGACTTGAAACCAGAGAACATCATTCTGGTCGGTGGACGATCACCCGTCATTATCGATTTTAATCTCGCCATCAACGACGTACCTCACGAGCTACAGAAACGTCAGAAAGGCATTGTCGCCGGCACATTTGCTTACATGGCCCCCGAGCAGGTCATTGGTGAAGGGCATCGCATCGACGGCAGGACGGACATCTACGCGTTGGGCGTCATCCTCTATGAAATGCTGACCGGGCAGACCCCCTTTCGATCCGGTCAATCAAGTACGCTGATCAAGCAAATTCGCGAAGATGATCCGCAACCGCCCCGACAATTGATTCGGAATTTGCCGCCCGTTCTTGAAGCGATCTGCATGAAGTCGATGGCAAAGGACTTTCCTGACCGGTACACGACGGCCGATGATTTTGCAGCGCACCTGCGTGAAGCATTGCGGAATCCTGAGCAAATACTCCGCGAGACAAACCACCTCGTCAAACCGATTGCTCTACATTCGCATCGCACCGATTCGTCGGTTTCCCGCTCGCATCGGGCGACACGCCGTCGCGTCACCGTTGTACAGTTCAGTAGTGATGTGTATGAATCGGCCGAGATTTTGCGTCTCCTGGAACTGGGGGAACAGAACCAGATCCTCGAAGATTTTCAAGAACTTTGTCGTGACATCGCCGCTCGCCACCTGGGTCAAATCGTTCAAATGACCGATCAAGGTCTGCTAGCCTGCTTTGGTTTTCCCGTGTCCGTTGAAAACGCGACACAGCGAGCGGTGCGTGCGGCACTCGAGCTTCAGCAAGAATCCACGGCCTTCAATTCGAAACTGCACCGAACGAAAGGTGTGCGACTTTCTGTATCGGTGGTCATCCACACCGACATGGCAATCGTCCGATTAAACGACGATGAATCGGTCTCCTTGTCCGGTCGCGTGCGAACGGTCGTCAAGCAAATCGCCTTGGTCTCCCGCGCCGACACGGTCGTCGCAACAGAGGACACACATCGGCTGGTTCGTGACTACTTTGACTTCGTATCCGCAAAGTCGCATCGACTTAGGGGCGGTGACGAAATTCGGTTGCATCAGGTGGTCTCCGAACGGATTCGAGGGCGGTTTGATGCTGCACGTGTGCGCGGGAGACTCACGTCACTGGTTGGTCGTGAATCGGAAATCCATCGGTTGGTCGGAAACTGGGGGAAGGTGTGTAGTGGCGAAGGCACTGCGATTTTGATTCAAGGTGAAGCGGGAATCGGGAAATCGCGACTGGTGTATGAATTGAAGCAACATGTATTGAGAGAATCGCCTGATGCAAGGACCCCAGATGCGATGATTGTTGACTGGTTCGCCGACCCGCAACGTCAAGCCACCAGTTTGCACCCGGCCATCGGTTTCTTAGAACAAACACTTGGTTTTAGCGATGAGCTCCTTCCGATCAAACAACTCAGCAGACTGGTGCGCCACCTGGATGATTTGGGAATTGAGGGGGACGAAGAAGTTGCGTTGATGGCGGCACTGCTGTCGATACCTCTTGCCGGGTGCTATCCGCCGCTGGAGCTTTCTCCACAACAAAAGAAGGAAAAGACCTTTCGGCTCGTACTGGAGTGGTTGTCACGTTGTGCACATCGACAACCTCTCTTGTTCGCTATCGAGGACCTTCACTGGATCGATCCATCCAGCCTCGAGCTGATTGACCGATTGCTTTCACGCGGGTTGAACGACCGAATTCTTGTTGTCGCGACCTGCCGACCTGAGTTCCAGTCACCTTGGCAGAAACACTCGAACTTCGAATTTATCGAGCTGGGCGGACTGAGTCAGCAGAATGTCGGCGAAATGATTCTGCGGTGTTCGGCGTTGGAGACGATCCCCGCCGAGATGGAGAGTCTGTTGGCAAGCCGCACCGACGGCGTGCCGTTGTTTGTCGAAGAACTCGCGTCGATGATCCAATCTGAGAATTTCGCCATCGGTGATGTTCCTGAGACG
Organism: Novipirellula artificiosorum; assembly: GCF_007860135.1. Classification (NCBI taxonomy): domain Bacteria; kingdom Pseudomonadati; phylum Planctomycetota; class Planctomycetia; order Pirellulales; family Pirellulaceae; genus Novipirellula; species Novipirellula artificiosorum. The sequence continues at coordinate 14,265 of NZ_SJPV01000026.1, read as the reverse complement.
CTTCAAGAGCTTTTGCTAGCGAGGCTAGACCAGATCGACCTTAACATCGATGTGGTTCAGATTGGGGCAGCGATCGGTCGCGAATTTCGTTTCGACTTGGCCGCCGCAGTATCAGGTATTCCAGAATCGCATCTTCAGCACGATCTTGACAAGTTGGTGCGTACTGAATTGGTCTATCGATACGGGCATGGTGAGTTTGCAAGGTACACGTTCAAACATGCACTGATCCAAGACGTCGCGTACCACGCGATGATCGAGAAAGATCGCAGGGACGTCCATCTCAAGATCGCGACCGTCTCGGAAGAACAGTTCCCCGAATTGTGCAGCCAGAACCCTGAAGTACTTGCCCATCACTTCACCCAGGCGAACTGCTGGGAAAAGTCAGTGGATTACTCGCAACGAGCCGCCGACAATGCCACCAGCCGTGCGGCACACCAGGAAGCGAAGCGCCACTTGATCTTCGCCCTGGAAAGTCTCAAGAAGCTTGATGACTCGGCTTCGCGCATGAAACGTGAAGTGCAAATACGAAGCCTCCTTGGCATCCACCTGCAGGTTATTCACGGCTACATTTCTCCCGAAGTTCGTGAGAACTATGAGCTTGCACTGGAGTTGTGCAACCGTCTGAATGATCCGCTGGAGACAGTTTCGGTACTGATTGGGTTGTGTCGCTACTTTATGATGCAGGCGCAGTTGGAAAAAGCCAGTGAGTTGGCAAGCCAACTGCTAACGCTATCGTCGCAGACGGGTTTGGAAAGCCTGATCGTCGTTGCCAATCGTGTAGCGGGTTCGACTTTCGTCTACAAAGGCGAACTATCACTCGCCCGCAAGCATCTTGAAAAGGTTCTGGCAATTGAAACGACTCCCGAACTGAGAGCAGAGGTCGCGAAGATCGATACGGCCGATCCATGGGTTACAAGCCGAACGTACTTGTCGATAGTCCTGTGGTTGATGGGAGACACGGAACGAGCCCTGACGGAATCCGAGCAAGCCATCGACGAGGGCCTGAAGTTGAACCATCCGATCGCCTACATCTTGCCCGTTGGGTTTTCTCAATGGATTCACCAATTCTGCGGCGATGTCGATCGTACGGAGCGGACGTGTGACCTTTCAGATGAACTCGGACAGCAGTTTGGCTTCCCGTTTTGGAATGCTTGGACGCTAGCAATCCGAGGCTGGGTACAAGGCCAACGTGGGGATACTCTGGGGGCGACAACAACGATTCGCGAGGGCATCCGGCAGTGGCGAGCCTCTGGAAGTGGAGCGGGATGCCACTACTTGCTGACGCTTCTAGCTCAAGCCTGGATCAACGCCGGCGATCTCGATCAAGCCAAGGGCGCATTGGACGAAGCACAGGCCTTCGCCAACGAAACCGGAGAACGGTTCTACGAGTCCGAAATTGCGAGACTTCGCGGAGAACTCGCAAATCGGAAAGGAGTCTCAAGAATCGATGCGGCTGCATGGTATCGCCAAGCCATCGAGATTGCCAAGAAGCAAAAAGCCGTGTCACTCGAACTGCGAGCGACCGCCGCCCTCGCACAAATGGAGCGTTCGACGAGTTAGTACTACAGTTGCGCTTTACCTATTTATCGAGTGTCTGCGAGTTTTGTAGTGAGGTTGCTGTGCATGACACACAGACAACATAGCCTATGCCTCGTTTTTCCAGCAATTCCCCTCTGTGCCAACATGAGTGAGACAACTTTGAGTCTCCACCGTAAACTTCATTAGCCGTCACCCAGGTTGCCTGAACGCCCGCCCGGCGAAGCCTTCCCCTCCATTGCACAGCCTTTGGTGGAGTGTGCTTGAGAGCATCCGCGAGGTAGAATGACTTCAAGACCATTTGCGAGGCCCGGTGGACTGACGCTGGGCGAGCTTTGCCTCACCGGTCACCCGCCAATCCCCTTCCCACAGCGAGAAAACCATGAGACTTCCTTTCGATCTCGTCATGACGGTTATTGCGTCGATCTTCCTGTCGAATTCAGCTGTCGCCGAATGGCGCCAGTTTCGCGGCCCTGGCGGGCACGGCGCTACGAGTGAAGTGAATCTGCCGTTGAGGTGGAGCGAGACGGAGAATCTTGCTTGGAAGACGGAGCTTCCCGGTTATGGCGCCTCAAGTCCGATTTTGCTTGGTGATCGATTGTATGTGACCTGCTACAGCGGCTACGGGATCGACCGCGAAAACCCCGGGAGGATGGAGGATTTGATGCTGCACCTTGTTTGCCTCAAAACCGACGGAAAGATTGTCTGGGACAAGCACATCCAGCCTAGACTGCCGGAATCCGAACGAGTACGAGACCACGGCTACGCGGCTCAAACTCCGGCGACCGATGGCGAGCATCTTTATGTCTTCTTTGGCAAGACGGGCGTGTTGAAGTTTGATCTCAATGGCAAGAAGCTCTGGCAGGCCGATGTCGGTGACAAAACTCACGGTTGGGGCAGTGGAACATCACCCGTGTTGTACAAGAATCTTGTCATCATTAACGCGAGTGTCGAAAGTGGTTCCTTAGTCGCGATCAACAAGGCCAATGGTAAAGAAGTTTGGCGCGCTGGCGGAATGGACTCGTCTTGGAATACGCCGCACTTGGTGGATGTTGGCGGTGGCAAGCAGGAACTGGTGGTCAGCGTCAAGGGAGCGATTCTTGCATTCGACCCTGACACGGGCGAGCCGTTGTGGAACTGCGACGGAATTCCAGACTACGTTTGCCCAAGTGCCATCTCGCAAGAGGGTATTGTCTATGTCATCGGCGGCCGAACCTCGCGAGCGATTGCGATACGAGCTGGCGGTCGAGGTGACGTCACCGAGACGCACCGTTTGTGGGAAGCCAAGGCGGGGGCAAACGTTGTGTCTCCGGTCATTCACGACGGTCACCTGTATTGGGTCAGCGACCGCAACAACATCGCCTACTGCGTACGGATGGATGACGGCGAAGTGGTGTATGCAGAACGCTTCCGCGGCCAACCCTATGCATCTCCCTTGGTAGGTGACGGCAAACTCTACATTGTCACTCGTTCTGGCGGCACGTACGTCTTGGCAGCCAAGCCCGAGTTCGAGCAACTCGCTCATAACGAACTTGAAGATCGCAGCACGTTCAACGCCAGCCCGATCGTCGACGGAGGTAAGCTATTTCTGCGCAGCGACAAATACCTGTACTGCATCGGCAACTAGTGTCACCGTGTTTCGGAAGATGAAATCGGCGTATGCTGCGGAGAGGGCGTTCGACGGTGATTCGCAAACGCGTTGGGCGACTGACGTTGGGACGAACGAGACATGGTTGTAGGACGTTCTATGAGAGAACGACTATCCCGCCACAGCACGCTGCCGACGCACTCCATCGGCTTCCCGGTCATCGAGGATTTGAGAATGAACAAACCCTTCCCCTATGCTGTCGCGGTCGCACTCGCCGCTCTGATGTCGATTTCCGCCGGGGCTGAAATGACCTGGCAGAACGTCGCTGGAACAAGAATCCCGGTTCCGCCGGGTGAACATCCGCGTCTGTATCTGCAAGCGGAAAACGTGGCACCGTTGCCCGCAAGGCTACAGGATCCGGTGCTTGAGTCGGTTGTGAAACGGCTGGAGGCAATGGCCAGAAAGTCTCCGCAGGGCCAAGTCGAGTGGAAGGCGTTGCAGTATCTGTGCAAGCCAAACCCGGCGGAAGGCCGCGATACGATCGAACGAGCTCTGGCGTTGCTGAAACGTACCGAATTGGCGGACCGCCAGGATGCCTGCCGCGAAACGGGGCGGATGATGGTCACGGGGGCCATCGTCTATGACTGGCTGTATCCGCTGCTGACAGCGGATGACAAGCAGGCGTTCATTACCGAGTTGGTGCGGCTGGCGAAGACGTTGGAGTGCGAGTATCCGCCCGTGCATCAAGGCTCGGTTACCGGCCATAGCTCCGAAGCGATGATCATGCGAGACATGCTGTCCGCGGGTATTGCCATCTACGACGAGTTCCCGGAAATGTATGAATTGGCAGCCGGACGGTTCTTTCGCGAACATTTGCCGGCCCGTAATTGGTTCTATCATGGCCATGCTTATCACCAAGGCGATTCCTACGGGGCGCACCGCTACAGTTGGGACACCTATCCGTTGTGGATTTTCGACCGGTTGGGTGCGGGGAATGTCTACAACCCGGAGCAACAGTTTGTCCCGTATCTGTGGGTCTATACCACTCGGCCGGATGGTCAGCGGCTTCGGGCCGGTGACACCTTCAAGACCAGCAGCCCGCGGGGCCAACCGTGGAGCGAATTTGTGGGCACGCTGTTTACCGCCAGCTACTATGGCGACGGCACGCTGCTGACGCAGTTCCAAAACCAAGGAGGCACGAGCGACAGCGAAGCCATCTTCGAGTTTCTTTGGCGTGACACGCAACTTCAGGCCAAGCCACTCAACGACCTCCCGTTGTCGCGATACTTCAGTTCGCCTTTTGGATGGATGGTGGCTCGGACCGGATGGGATCAGGATGCGGTCATCGCCGAGATGAAGATCAATGAGTACAACTTTGTGAACCACCAGCACTTGGACGCCGGGGCATTTCAAATCTACTACAAAGGGGCGTTGGCGATCGATTCGGGGTTGTACTCCGGTTCGTCGGGCCAGTATGGCAGTCCCCATTGCCAGAACTACTACTGGCGGACCATCGCGCACAACAGCCTGCTGGTTTATGATCCTCAGGAGCGTTTTGGCAGGAGCGACTACGGCAACGACGGCGGTCAGCGGCTGGCAGGCAACCGCAGCGAAGCCCGTTCGCTCGAAGTCCTGCTCGATCCGGCCAAGGGCTATCGTACCGGCCAAGTGCTCGCACACGGTTTTGGCCCCGATTCGCAGAGACCGGAATTCACGTTGCTGACGGGAGACATTACCGATGCCTATAGTGACAAGGTACAACAAGTGACGCGTTCCTTCGTCTTTTTGAATCTGCAGGACGAGCAAGTGCCGGCGGCCTTGGTCGTGCTGGACCGCGTCGTGAGTGCGGATCCCGATTTTCGCAAGTCCTGGCTGCTGCATACCCAGGAAGAGCCTCGCATCCATGGATCTTCGGCTGTTGTCGACTGCACACAGCATGACCAACGAGGCCGAATGACGTTGGACGTGCTGTTGCCTCGGGCGGACAACCAGGTATTGACCAGCGTCGGCGGGCCAGGCAAGGAGTTTTGGGTCTTCGGCATGAACTACGCAAACGACACGGAACCTGCCCGTTTGGAAAGGAGTTCACTGGAGCCTGGCGCGTGGCGCATCGAGTTGTCGCCGAAAGCTACCGCGAACGAGGATCTGTTTTTGACCGTGATGCAAGTCACCGACCCAACCGCTCCAGGACGACTTCCCGTGCAGCTCGTTGATCGAGCAGATCGTGTGGGCTCATTCATCGAACGTCCGGAAGGCAACCGCTTGGTGCTCTTCCGCCGCGACGGTCAACGTTCCTCACACCCGGTAACGATCGAGGTTTCCGGCCCCGGTAAAACCGGCGTGTTGGTCGCCGATCTCACGGCCGGCGTTTGGCACTTACGACGGGCTGGCGAATCCAGCACACGCGAAATTCGCGTCGACCGGGATCTCGGTGCCGCCTGGTTCGAAGCCTCGCCAGGGAATTGGCAAATGGAGAAACCGTAACCCTAACGAGCAGTCGGTCCTTCCGGACATCCAAGCGTTCCTGATCGGGCTGTCGAAGAAAGTCTCTCGATTATTGACCCGCGAGGGGGGATCCAGAAACCATCACGCGTGCGTAGGTCAATGCACCGTCTAAGTTCTCGAAGACATGATCGTTTCCGATCTTATCCAGCAATCCGCTACGAGTCAGTTCGAACAGAGGTTGGATATGAACGCCTCCAAGAAGCAGTGTGGTGTGTTGTCGCCGACACTTGTCGAAGAATTCTTCGAGAGCATGCATGGCAGTCGCATCAATGTGTGGGACATAACGCATGCGAAGGATGAAGACTTTCGGTGGTGCTTTGAATTGGCGGAGGATATCGCTAAGCCGATCGGCGACACCAAAGAAAAAGGGACCATTGATCTCATAGACCTCGATTTCAGGAGGAATATCCATGTCGCTTAACGTGGCGGGATCCTTCGGGTCGGGTGTCGCAGGTTCCTGATCAAATTCCTGGTCAAAACCTCGACGGTTTCGAATACCAACAATCGTCGAAGTCTCGGCCATGCGACTCATGAATAGGAAAGACGCCATGATCATGCCGACACCGACGCCAAGGACCAGATCAGTGAACACGGTTAGCCCGAACGTTGTTAGCAGCGTAAGGACATCAGGTCTCGGCGCACGCAACAAGGAGCGAAAATGATCGATCTCGCAGATGTTCCAAGCGACGAGTATCAGCACGGCAGCGAGCGCCGACAGTGGAATGCTCTTGGCCAACGGGGCCAATGCGAGCATGAAAACCAAAATAATGGTGGCGCTAACGATGCCAGAAAGTGGCGTCGTTCCGCCGCTCTTGATGTTCGCCGCCGTCCGTGCGATCGCACCCGTTGCCGGCAGTCCAAAACACATCGCGCTTGCAACGTTGGCAACTCCTTGGGCAAGAAGCTCCTGATCCGAGCGATGTCGTCCGCCAGTCATTCCATCCGCCACCACTGCCGAGAGCAAGCTCTCGATCGCACTCAACACTGCAATCGTCATCGCGGCTGGAATCAACTCTCGCATTAGATCAAAGGAAAACGCAGGCAGTCTTGGTGGTGGAAGGCAGTCCGGGATACCGCCGAACCGTGTACCGATCGTTTCCACCAATGGAGCGGTTTGCAATCCATCGGCGGTCAATCCAACATCGTTCCATCCCATCGCAGAAACGATGATTGAACTCACCACCACCGCCACGATCGCTCCGGGAATCCGTGGCATCACCCGTCTCAAGGCGATCAACATCACCAAACTTCCAACACCGACGCCTGCTGCATACACATTGATGGTCGAGATGTTGCCGGCCAGCAACTGAACCTTCGGAATCAACTCGGCGGGTAGCGCCACAGGTTGACCCATTTCATCGTGCAGACTCATTCCAAAGAAATCCTTGATCTGCGATACCAGAATGGTCACCGCAATCCCCGAGGTGAAACCGGTTGTAACAGGGTAGGGGATGTATTTGACGAGTTGACCAAACCGGAATAGCCCCATGAGCACCAGAATGACACCGGCCATCGCCGTTGCCGTCATCAAGCCCTCGTAGCCATACGAGGCGGCGATGCCAAAAATGATTGGGATGAACGCTGCGGTCGGACCACCGATCTGGACCCGAGATCCGCCAAGCCCAGAAATGAGAAACCCGCCGATTACCGCAGTGAACAGCCCCATCGCCGGTGGCGTCAGCCAGGGATGCACCAAGCGCATCTGTTCGGCCACATCCTCTGGGATGCTTGCAATCCCTAACGCCATCGCCAAAGGCAGAGAAATGATCGCTGTGGTCAGTCCGCCAGATAAATCGCCGAAGCATTGTTGCCGGGTGTAGCCCTCTCGCAGGCAAACGATCAGCTTGGGTGTGTGACGTGATAGCCAGGAGGACATCTTAATCTCTTCAAACCGGATGGAAACGCCTTTAAGAATGGAAGCTCAGCATACGCAGACAGCAGGATATTTGGACAGGGTCCGAGAAAAGGGACCCTGCGTTTTCGAACCTATCTGAAAAGGGGTCTGACCCTTTGTCGACCGAGTTTCGCTTGCTTAAAAACTCGTTGTTTTCCAATGGATTCGCTGCCGATCCTCCCGATCAACCTGGCAAAAACGTTCTGAGCTTGCAGCCTGACCTGCTGAGAACGGGAGGGTTGGCTGACATCCTTGCAATGAAACCATGTCGATCTTAGCGAAGTTCGCCGTTGCCGGCGGATCACCAATTCGCACCGGAGGAGAAGGATCTCCGCCACGATGTCCCCGATCGGTGTTGTACCGACTGCGGCTTCTTTCAGCAAAGGATCGAATCAGGAAAACCGGATCTGCGTTTTCATCGCTTGGTTTCGATCATTTGCGAGTTCAAAACCTCTCACCGCATCGTCGAAGGAAACCGTATGAGAGATCAACGGTTTCACATCCACCGTACCTTTCTGCATCAAGCTGACCGCCATACTGAATTCCTCGTGAAACCGGAATGAGCCCCTCAAATCCAGCTCTTTCGCAGTGATCGCTTGCATGGGAACGGTCATGTCACCGCCAAGACCCAGCTGCAAAATGACGCCACGGGGACGCATCGCGGCAATTCCCGATGCCAAGGCCGGTGCGGCACCTGAGCATTCATAAAGAACGTCGAAATAGCCCTTCCCAGTCTGATAGGTCGCCAAAGCGTTTGCGTCACTCGCAACATTGATCACCCGGCTCGCGTCAACCTTTGCAGCAAATTCCAGTGCTGAATCGACGAGGTCGGTCACCACTATTTCGGCAGCCCCGGCGGCCTTGGCCGCCAGCACACAGAGTGCCCCAATCGGTCCCGAACCCGTGATCAAAACCCGTTTGCCCAGCATCTCACCTGCCCGACGTGTCGCATGCAGGCAGACAGAAAACGGTTCTGCCATGGCAGCCTCGCCAGCGCTCAATCCATCCGCTTTCACGCATTGGCTAGCATCCGCCACCAACGCTTCGCGGAATGCCCCCTGAATGTGAGGGAAGGGCATGGCCGAGCCATAGAACCGCATGTTTTCACAATGGTTGTGTTGGCCCAACTGACAATATTGGCAGGTCCTACAGGGTCTCGAAGGCGACACGGCTACCAGATCGCCAACTTGCAGGTCGCTGACATCCTCGCCCAGCCCTGAGACATAGCCCGAAACCTCATGGCCAAGGATCATCGGCTGTTTGAGTCGGATCGCGCCAAATCCACCGTGATTGTAATAATGCAGGTCCGACCCGCAGATGCCGCCAGCGGCCAGTTGAATCAGCACTTCGCCCTGACCCGGTTCGGCGGACACAGTTTCTTCAATCCGCAGGTCTTTGGCATCATGGATGACGATCGCGCGCATTAAGGTCTCCTAAAGGCTGGCTGTAATGCCGCCATCCACATAAATCGTCTGGCCATTCACAAAACCCGACGCTGCTGACGCGAGAAAGATGCACGCGCCCACGAGTTCTTCCACCTTGCCCCAACGACCAGCCGGCGTCCGTTTTTCAAGCCAAGCGCTAAAGTCCGGGTCGGCCACAAGCGCCGCGTTCAACGGCGTATCAAAGTAGCCTGGCGCAATGGCGTTACACTGAAGACCATGTTGCGCCCAGTCGGTCGCCATCCCTTTCGTCAGATTTCCCACCGCACCCTTGGTCGCGGTATAGGGGGCAATTCCAGGGCGTGCCAACGACGTCTGTACCGACGCGATATTGATGATTTTGCCTGCGCCGCGACCAATCATATGGCGAGCAACCGCTTGCCCGACGTTGAAGACGGACGACACATTGGTCGCAAGCAGTTTGCCAAACATATCGGCGGGAAAGTCCTCGAGCGGAGTTCTAAACTGCATGCCGGCGTTGTTTACCAGAATATCAATCGGCCCGGTGTCCCGTTCAAATCCGTCAACCGCTACCCGAACCGCGTCATGATCGGTGGCATCAAAGGCAAGCAGATGGACCGTCGCGTCCTCGGCCGAGAGCACTGTAGCGGCATCCGCGAGTTTCTTCGTGTCACGTCCGTTCAGAACAACCGCGGCGCCAGCCGCCGCAAGTCCCCGGGCGAGCGCAAACCCAATCCCCTGTGACGAACCCGTGATCAGCGCCGTTTTGTTGGTGACATCGAACAACTGTTGTGACATAGTTACTATCGGAGGTTGAGTGGGACGGTGTTTTCGGTAGCAATCGAATCGTTGCGAGGCTTTTTTTGATGAATCACCATGTCTGCTCGATCGATTTCGTTCCTATCCTACTCGATCAAACGAAACAACGGATTCAGGAAAACTTTGTGATCCCCGGCATCGCGGTTGGATAAGTGCCATCGGGCCGGGGAGCGATCGGTGCTTCGGCATCCCACTTGTATTCTTTCAAGCGAAAGTCAAGTGTGCTGCCAAGCGCCATTTCCCACGTGACTTCCTGGCCTGTGTAACAAGCCATCTGGCCGAGAATTCCAAGCATCGTACTTGTGAACATGTACGACCGGTTGTTAATCGGATTGCCGGAGAGAATGGACTCGACCAACGCTCGTTGCTCGTTCTCCACCATGCTGACGTTCTCGCCTTTGTATTTCCAAAGCTCATTTCCTTTCAGATCTGTGATCGAAGTTTCGTTCCAACGCGGCATGAAGAGACGTCCTTTGGTGCCGTAAACAATATCCGACGTCGCGCTGTAACAGTCCGGTCGATCGTGACAAAAGGCAAACACCTTTTGGCCGGTTTCATATTCATAAACGATTGCGTGGCTATCGAACTGATCGCCGTAATCATCGCTGGTACAGACCTGACGTCCGCCCAGCCCCCAAGCCTTCAACGGCGGCACGTCGCCCAAGACCCAAGAGGCTTTGTCCAGACTGTGGATCAATTGTTGCGACGTCTGGTCGCCCGAAAGCCAGTTGAAGTGGTACCAGTTGCGGAACTGGTATTCGAGCTCACTCCATTCGGGTTGTCGTGGACGTTTGACATAAGGCTGCGAGAGGTAGTTTTCTTGAATCGCGACCACTTCACCGATCATACCATTGTGAACGTGCTGGATCGCTTCGCGAACATGGGGAGAGTAACGCCAACAAAGCCCCGAGACCATCGCCAAATTCTTCTCTTTGGCCAAGTCGCAGGCTTCCAGCAGCCGTTTGGCACCGGGGACGTCGATACCGTGAGGCTTTTCGGTGAAGACATGCTTTCCCGCCTCGACCGCGGCCCGAGTCATCTCGGGATGAAAGTGGCTGGCGGCCGCAATCAGCACAACGTCGATGTCGGTTTCCAGAAGTCTCTCGTACCCATCAAAGCCGTCAAAGCGATTCTCGTGTGCTACATCCACTTGATCGGGATAGGTGCTGGAAAGACTTTTGAGTCCGGCTTCCAAACGATCTTCAAACAGATCCGCCATCGCAACCAGACGGGCTCCGGGATAGACCGCCATGATGTTATTGGCCGCACCACAGCCACGTCCTCCGCATCCGATTAAGCCGATCCTGAGCACATCGCTGCCAGCAGCATGGGCACTTCGTGATAGCGCGAGACCGCCAACGGTTGAAGCGGCGGATAGGACCATCGAATCTTTAAGGAAACCGCGACGACTTGTGGACGATGGCTTTTTGTTCTGCGGAGGGTTCATGGTTAGACCTGGTTGCTTTTTAAAAATGGAGGTAATTGCTTTGTCTCCTCGAAGGGCGGCACGGCCGCAGGCGAAGCGAGCTACCGCGCGTCGTGGCTTTGGCCCGCTCACGTTGGTCGCTGAAATCATGCTCCAATAACATCGAATTCAGCGATAATGGATGTAGGATACGCTTCCAGCGTTTTAAGAATCCGCAACTTCCTTCAACAACTTAAGCAACGCTTCAACAATCTTCACTGAGGCTTGTTTCTCAACAACGTTTGTGCCCAGCCAGGTTTCGTATCCGCCGTAGGCATGTTGTTTCGGATTCGGCAGGTATCCTCCCGATCCGCCGGCAAGCGATATGACAAGGGTATCGCCTAAGGGGCTTCGTTGTTTCAATTCCAACCCGATTTCGACCAGGACCTCAAATGGAATCGTAACGATGCCAAGGTCACCGATCCGCACAGAGGTCAGCACGATGTTCTGCGTTGGCGGCATCTGTTGCATCTGCAGCACTCGCCGAGCGTAGGTTGGCTCGTGAGGGTGATAGAGTTCGATCTCTTCGCCTCGCTCCGACACCAATTTTGCTCGTGCAAGTTGTTCCGCGGTTGGCTGGCGATTTTTTAGTACCAGTTCGGCATCCGCACCGGCGAGCGGTACCCAATTGTGGTAGGTCATTTGACGTTCGGCTTCGGCAACCCGATTGGCCAAATCGTATGCGACGTACTGCATTTGTTCGTACGCTGGCCTGCGTTCCGTTTTGATGCCAAAGTGAATGTTGTTGATATCGCCGCTTGTGCCATTGGTCATGATACCCACCATCGGGCTGGAATCCTTGCCATCGGCGATAAGTTCCATCACGCGACTGCCGAACAGGGAGAAGTAGTCGGCCGAGAGCTCTCCTTTCACGACCCCGCCGACATAATGCAACGAGTAGTTGGCCAAGAGAGCGATCGGATTTCCATCGACCGAACGGACACTCAGGAACGAGACCTCCGGATCAATGGGGCCGGCCGGTCGATCGAGGTTTGGATTGTTCTGCCCCGGGTTCATCACTGCCAGATCGGTCCCACCGAATGGATTCGGCGTGGGCGTGTCGGGCTTCATGAACCAACGTCGGTTGAAGACATGTTCCGGCACATCGATGCTGGACCAGCCAATCTGCGCGGGCTGCAGCGTTCCGTTCGCTGCCTCAGCAGCTTGTACCATCGCCTCGACAAGTCGCATTTGATATTCGGTCAGCTGCATGTCGGGAGCGTAGCGATTGTCGAAACCGGCAGAGACGGAGGAGTGCGTGTGCGTGGCCGACATCACTTGGCACTGCTCAGGAATCCCGGTTGTATCGGAGATGCGTCGCTTGGCCTCATCAAAGACCTGTCGCGGAATCCCTAAATTGTCGCAAACCATGAAAGCAAGCCGAGCCTGTCCGTTGTCTAGCACCACGCATTTCACATGCAGCGAATCATGAACTCTTTCCGCCGGTATCGGTTCCCATCCACCGATGATCCATCCGCCAAGCTTCGGAGTGATGTCCACTTTCGCAGTACCGGCCTGAAACACTCGTTCCACGGGTTCGCCCAACACAATCGTCGGCGAGAATAGAACAACGATCACTAATGGGAACCATCCTGCAAACCGTTCTCGCCGGTGGCGTAACATGGTCGAACCTTTCCTTTGTGAAGTGAAATGTGCTTTCCAACCTTCACACAATATACGCGATCAGATACCGCGAAGGTGAACGGGGGACAAGGGGCAAGAAAAGGCGGCATTCGGCCCCCCCGTCACTCCGGCCTGTTGCGAAGATCGGGCGGATGACTTGGTCGGAGCTGCTCTTCGCTCATTGGCCCGTTGAGCCGAAGTTACTCTCCTCGCTGCTTCCCACTGGACTTACGCTCGACACTCGTGATGGCAAAGCTTGGATCGGTGTGGTGCCGTTCTTGATGTCGAATGTTGCACCGAGATGCTGTCCGACCGTTCCGAAGCTGAGTCGTTTTCTGGAACTGAATGTTCGCACGTATGTGACGTATGACGGCAAGCCCGGCGTTTTGGTTCTTTTCGCTGGATGCCGCAAAGTGCACCTTGCGGCAGAACACCCTGTGCGAATCTTTGGGGGTCGACTTGGTTGGCCAACCGCAGCTGCTTTTCGCTCAAGCAATCAAGGTCCGTGCATGGATGGCCGCTCGATGTGATTAAGAACCTATCCGAAAAGGGGTCTGACGCTTTGTCGACCGACGTTTCGATTGCTCAAAAACTCGTTGTTTTCTAATGGAATCGCTACCGATACGCTCAGACCAAGAGTGGGGCCCAGCGAGAAACTCTTCCCTTCCTGGCCCAGTTATTTCCCGCACGCTGCTTAGGATCGATCGGGAAATTACTTTCGGACTTGAACATTGAGATAGGCTTCCACCATTTCTTCCGCAGGTCCCGAGCGATTTGATTCCAAATCGCCGCATTGCTGCCGCAGGAGGCATTACCGCGAAGCGGTTAGATTCCATAGCCTAGGGTCGACGCGAAGCGGCGCACCCTAGGGCCACTGCCAATGGGCTTCCGATTGGGGCGTCGATGCCGTCAATTGTAAAACCTCTTCGAGGTATGCTGCCAAATGCGGTCGGTGACCCAGGGTGCGCTATCGCGACCCTGGGCTTCGGAATCTAACNCCTGTCGGGGTAGNAATCGGTTGGTAGCAACCGCATGAAGATAGGCTAATCTGGAAGCCACGGACACGACAAAAACAGACACTTAGTTTCCGCTCGATCCTAAGAAAACCGCCAGCCTGGATACGATCACCCACCCATTCCGAGGTCGTGCAGTTTTTAAGTTGTGACTAATACAGTGTTTAGGTATCCAACCACCCCTGCCCGCGCAGCGGGAGGGGTCGAGCGCAGCGAGGGGGAGGGCCGGTATAGAAACAGTGCTGGAATTTCATGTTGTCATCGCAGCCCGTTTTCCCTCTCCCTCGCTTAGGCTCGACCTCTCCCAGAGGGCATTGGTATCTACACAAGTCTGAACGGGAGAGCGTTGGCGGCCATTTGCTTCAGTTGACCGATGTCGATGTCGGGCGATTCTAGCAGATCGGTCATCGAGAGCAGGA
>NZ_SJPV01000025.1 GCF_007860135.1 Novipirellula artificiosorum | reverse complement strand
GGATAAGTCCCCGGAGCTGCAAGCGAAGTATCCTAGTTGTTGCGACTACGTCTGCCAGCAAGAACGGATTCGAGCAGCGGTGCGTCTGCTTAAGCAGTGGGACAAGTAGCGACGAATCAAGACAGGAGGCCCGATATGATCGTCTTGGCTTTGGTGTCACGGAAATTCGCACTCGCCAAGATGTCGATTGCACGCCTCAGTCAAATGCCAAATCTTGGGAAGCGTTGTCGGCCGAATGGACTAACTTCATCCTTGTCCAAGTCAACAGCATAGAAAGCCAAGTTCGCAGCACGAGTGTTGGCTCCCGAACTCTGCCTCGACGATCAGCAATTGATCCATATTCTCACATTCCTGGTCGGCGTCGGCGTCGGCAGAATGGCAACGCGGCAACACCCGTCACCGCCCAAATCGCAATCGAGATCGGCTCGGGGACGACGCCAGACTCTTGCGAGACGATGACGTTGTCGAGGTCAACCGTCGATATCAATTCGTCATCATCCCCCAGCAATTGGAAATCGATGGTCACTTCCTGTAATCCGAGGGACGAGATGTCCAGTGATACGCGCCTCATGCCACCAGGGAGATTTTCAACGGTGACGCCAGCGGCTTTATCCTCGAAACCGCTTGAGTCAAACGAGTAGAAGCCCGGAAGAAAAGGATCAATCGGATTGATGGGATCGAACAAGGAGTCGTATAAGGTTGCCTGAAAAGCGTCGAAGGCAGCGAAGGGGTCAGAGCTACCACCGGCGGCGCTACTAAACAAGAATTCGAACGATAATGTCGTTGCATCATTTGGTACCACAAACGTTTGCTGCAATTGCACTTCGTCGAGTGGTGAGGAAAGATCACTTGGATCAATCAGAAAGTCAGTGACTTGGAACCTTGCGAAACCGCCGCCATCGGTTGGCGCCGCATTGAAGAATGGATCGGTCGTCCACGCAGCAAACGGGGAGCCAGTGGCGTCTGAAAAGTCACCGTTCATCAAACCAGCAGATGCGGTCGGTGCCATGCAAGCCAAGACTGCTATCGCGATCAAGAACGACCAACGTGATCTTCGAGGTTTCATTGCTCAATTCCAGTATGGGTACAAACGAAATGCGTCTCGTGGCATCTATTTCTGTTCAGTGAGAGATCACTACTCTAGCCAAGTCAACTCGGTTTTCAAAACAAATTCAGTACTTTCGGAGCGACCGTCGGAATTCTCGTCGGACGCACGTTCGGTGTCATCGCCAATCGCTGGCTTGACCAATTTCGTTGCCTGTACAGCGTAATCGACGGACCGTCGTTCCGATTCGTCACGCTCCTCGATCCAATCCGCATAGACTCGATCAACGATTTGGTACTCCCTTCGGCTTTCGGATATCAACTCGCCTTGCGGCGGTTGGATAAACTCTGTGAGCGGTCGCCGACTCAGTTCGTTGATGACGTGCAATGCGTCCAACGCCGTCAAGTTTCCGTCTCCGCTGACATCCACCCACTTGCTTGCAGCCAAATCGATTGCCGTCGCCATATCGGCTGCGATCATATCGGTTCCCACAGACAGGTGGTTGATTACGTTGAGTGCATCGAGTGCCGATACATTTCCATCCGCATTGACGTCGTGGCGGTTGTTCGCGTTTTGGAAACTCGGCATCGGCAAACGACGTGAAACCACTTCGGATAGAGGAGTTAGCGATGGAGCGAAGTCGGCCAGAGTATCAACGACCCTTTCGCCCTGGGCAGCGTTGCCGTTGATGACGACCGCCTCCGCTCGCGGGACAAAACTGTAAGACTGGCGATAAGGAGGTTGGATGGCGACCACAACCGCCGCAGTGATCTGGCCCGGAGCCAGCGAGCCAATTCCTTCGAAGATGAAGTACGGGATTCCATCTTCGGTGCCAACTGCGTTCAGCACTGCCGTTCCAGTTGGTCCCAGTTCCGTTAATCGTAACTTGATGGGGTATTGTAGATTCACGTTCGATGTATTCGTGATCGCAGCATAGAATCCATAGACACCCGTTCGCCGATTGTATTGGCGTCCGTAGAAATCGATCGCAACACGATCCGTCACATCCTCTGGTTCGATCGTCGCAGCAGTGAACGTGAAGGACTCGGTGAACGCGACACTCGGGTTGGCGGCTTGATCCAGAATCGCACCGGCGGAAGTGGCCACGGAAACAACACCCTCGCTCAGTGACTCTCCATCGTCGTTGTACCAGTAGCGAACCAGCCCGCCGCCGAGGTTTTCGACGCGATCAATGTCGACTCCCGAGACGGTCACGTCGTCGTTGCCGTAGGTCGTGACATCGTTCCCGGCTGAGCCACGATCGGTCCAACGCACCTCGACATAGCCTTTGTCAACACTGACCGCCGAATTGGGCAGCGGATCACTGAGCACGCCCACGGGTCCGAGCGAGTCGAGCGTGAACGATTGTGAGAATGCGGCGTTCCCATTGCCCGCCACATCGCCCACCGAATCGGCTTCCGAGGCAACTTCGATGACGCCTTGTGGGAGCTTGTCACCGTCCTCGCCATACCAGTAGCGAACGATTTCTCCTTCGAGCACTTCATAGCGATCCACTGTCACTCCGGTGATCGTCACATCGAATTCATCGAAGTAGTTATGGAACAGCCCGGAAGTTCCCGCATCATCCCAGTCGATTTCGATGTAGCCGGCGTCAGTGTTGATCGTCGAACCAGCAGTCGGCGAGATCAGCGTGCCGGACGGAGCAAGCGAATCGAACCCGAAGGAATTGCTTGTCGCCTCGCTCGGATTGCCGGCCAGATCGGCGACGGAACCGTCTGGGAAGCTGACGACGACTTCGCCTTGTTGCAAGGCGTCCGCATCATCGTTGTACCAGTAGCGAACGTCGCCATCGGTAAGCAGTTCGATACGATCGATGGTGACTTCACTGACCGTGACGTCGCCGACGTCGATGCTGGCAGGATCCACACCCGCCAGTCCGCGGTCGGCCCAGTCGACGTCAACGTAGCCGGTATCAACATTGGTCCACTGATTCGCTCGAGGTGAAACCAGATCGCCAATCGGGCCCAGTCGATCGAGCGTGAAGCTGAACGTCGCAGCGGGCGATTGATTACCCGCCACGTCGCTGACCGCGCCGCTGGCGAGCACAACATCGATCGTACCATCGGGCAGCGTGTTTCCGTCGTCGTTGTACCAGTAGCGAATCTGGGCGTTGCCAAGATCTTCCAGTCGATCGATCGTGACTCCGGCGATGGAAATGTCGTTGATATCGAGTGTGGATGGGTCGATTCCCGACGGTCCGGCATCCGTCCAAGTCACGTCGACATAACCGGAATCGACATTGATCGTGGCTCCAGGCGTTGGCGAAACCAACTCGCCGCTGGGAAGTTGGCCGTCGTATGAGAACGTCGTACTGCCAGACTCATTCGTGTTGCCCGCTCGGTCAACGACCTCGCCACCCACGATCGTGACATTGACAGAGCCTTCGTTCAATTTGTCGCCGTCGCTGCCGTAGTGGTAACGGACGAGGCCGCCACCGAGATGCTGAGCCGAGTCGATCGTCACGCCCGACACCATGATATCGGCCGCGTCGAAGCTTAGTGAATCCAAGCCCGCTTCGCCGGCGTCGTTCCATTGAATCTCAACATAGCCGCGGTCGACGTTGGTAAAGAGACCAGCGACCGGCGTGGCGAGCGAACCACTGGGGATTTGACGGTCGACGATCACGTTGCGCGAGGCGATCGTCTCGGCATCTCCGTTGGTCGCTTTGACGCTGACCTTGTTCACACCCTCGAGGAGGTTGAGATCGTCGAAGCGGAAGGTACCGTCGGCGGCCCCGGTCGTCGATCCATCATCAAAACCGTCGCCATCGATGTCGATTGCCACAATGGCGCCAGCCAACGTCGAACCAACCACATCAACGGGAGCGATGCTGGTCACATCATCACCAATCGCCGCCGAGTCGCTGGCCGCATCGAGGGAGAAGCTCAAACTCGGCACTTCGCCGCTGATCAGTTTGATGTTGTCGATCGTGACGCTGCTGCCCGCATCACCAAATCCGAGCAAGTCAAAGTACAGGGTCGCCGGGGTGCCCGCCGGGACGCTGGACAGATCGACGGTCACGATCGTCGGCACGGCAGGCAATTTGTCGACACCCGACTGATTGACGTTGGGAACTCGTACCGAGTTGGCGAAGTACGTCGAGCCGTCGTACTGCAAGTTGAGCAGTGCGTCGGTGTTGGCCAGAGGTGCCGCGGTCCCCACCAGCGTTTGACCAGTCGCTGCGTCGAGCAACGCCACTTCAAAGGAATCTTCCGGCCCGCTGTCATTCCCAGCGAGATTCAGATCCACGATTTCAAACTGCAACGCGGTCACACCGGCGGGAACCGCAAACGTTTGTGTTAATCCCGACTGAAAACGTTCTCCTTCTCGAATCGTGATGGCGCCAGACTCAACCGTGGCATCGCCAGTGGTTTGCCAGCCGAAACCAGGCGAAGCGGGGCTTGCATCGGCAAAGTCGCCGTTGACGATGCCTTCCGGAGGAGCAAGCATCAAATACTCGACCGGCGAAACCACCAACTCGGCATCGGGCACGAGCACAAAATCACGAGGGTCTTGGCGTAGCTCGTCCACTTCGAGAGAGTTAATCACTTCCAGTGCATCGAGCGCAGTCACCCGGCCATCGCGATTGACATCCAGATACATCCAGGTCTTTGGCAGGGCCGAATCTTCCGAGAAATTCAAGCTTACCTGCCCGTCCAAATAGTTCACAACCGAAATCGCATCGGCGACTGTTGTCACACCATCACCGTTCACGTCCGTGGGACGAAGCACATTGTTCTGATAGACGTTCGTTGTTCCCACGCTCGCTGCCGGTGATTCGGCCGCAACGTCAATCCCAACCAAATCCTGTGCGGACGGCAGCCGTCGCACGCCGGGCGCGAGCGAATCGGACATCACCGAGCCAGTACGCTCGTTGTGCGGCAAGCCGAGAACATGCCCATACTCGTGTGACAGTGTCGTCAGTAAGTCGATCTTGCCATATGCCGGGCTCCCCAGCGGTGCGACGTACTGCTCCGTCGCTGGGTCCCAAACAAACTCCTCATGCAACTCCGAAGTCAGATCGACGAACCAGCCATAACCGGCAGCGTCGTCATCCATCATGATTGAAGCACGGCCATCTTCAGTTTCATTCGTCTGGGCGAGCACACCAACCTGGAGGGAGCTGACGCCTATCAACGAGTTATCTGACTGGAAAAGATCACGAGTCAATCCAGAGGCCACCCAAGTCCGGACGGTCGTCCCAGCAACTGCGCTTATGCTCCCCAGGTCTGTCCCCAAGCCAGGATCTGCCTCATTTTCGTCAAGTCTCGGCCCTTCTACTCGTAACTGATTGGCTCCCTCGATCTGAAACTCGAAGAGGGAGATCTTCTCAGGGATATCAAGATTGTCCAACGTGTACTTTGCACCACCGAGAGTGAAAAACTTTCCAAGTGCATGTAGCTCAACGCTGACGTCAAACTTCGTAGGCCTTAGGTCTCCAGATCCCGTGAGCTTCTTGAACTGGAACAGTGAGCCGCTTCCACTACCGAACAACGCGACCATCTGGAGATCGATATCAGCGGCGACGGCAAGAGTTCCTTCAGCACTAAGGAGGTCGAAGTCGAGTTTGAACGCGGAAACACCAACGCCTCCTCCGACCGTAACCGTGCCACCAACCGTACCGTTCGCCGTCAACTTCACGAAGGTCGCAGGTCCGTCCTTTTCAGCCAAGATCTTCGGTTTCCCTCCCGTCAAGTCTACGTAAAGACCGGCGCTAACATTGACGCTATTGAGCGCAGCAAACAGACTGCCTGCGAAGCCAACATTACCTTGAAGTCCGAAGATACCACTGACTGGAATTCGAAGCGTGCTCTTCTTGAGTGACTTCCCATCTGCCTCGAACCCACCAAAAGAGATTTCCCCCTTCGCTTTAGCCTTTGTTTCGGCCGTCAGCAGTGGGAATTCATTCGTTTTGAGTCGGATCCCATCGACCTTGAGAGTTACCTTATTCGGTTCGATGATATTGGGACTCTCTAGAATCCCCTTCAGGTCGTATTGACTATTGTAGACGTCGTAGCCAAGCAACTTCAGTTCCAGCCTAAGCTTGTCGGAATCTGCCGTGACGTCTTGTGTCACATCCCAAGATGCGATGACCTTGACATCCATGCCGGCCCTGATCTTCGTCGGCCTATCCGCGAATGGATTGAAGAGGCTTGGTTTGGGAGCGGGGTCCTCTTCCGAGAGGCCGTCCAGAATGGCCTGCGCCTTATTGGCCAGTGTTTCTAATGGTTCCGCTGTATGATCGACCGGAAACGTAAACATGAACTCATATGTACTCGTCTTCATATTGAAGGTCCGCTTGAGTTCCGAGCCCCCCTTCATCCAGGAAGGACGCTTGATCGACCGAAAGACAACTCGACGATCAGGTGCGTTACCGGTTTTCGACTCCGAGAACTGGCTTGCCGGACGGTCCGTGTCAAAGAGCTTCGTGGCGCTGCCGTTCGGTGCAAGAAACACCTGGTAATCAAAGCTCTCCTCGAGCGCGACATCGGGGAACTTAGACGAATTGAGCGAGAACTCTTTCGACGCTTCGCTTGTGGTTGCGAGTCCTTTTACCCGCAGAATCTCATCTCCCTTGACGCTTCTAAGTAACAGATCGATCTTCTTGTCATAGATCTCACGCCAAGGAATGTCTGGCAACCCATATCGAAAAGTGATTTCATGAGCCACGTCATTGTCGATGGGCTCGATCAGGCGGACCTTATGTACAGCGATGAAGTCGGGTGTCCCCGACTTGGCATCGAGTTTGAGCGTCACGAGGTCCGTGATGATGATCAAACCAGTGTAAGTCGCAACCACATTCCCTTTTGCATTGTAGGCCGTGACCTCCAGGCGATTCGTGCCGATCGATAGGACACTTTCGTTGACAACGTCACCTTCGAATATGACGGTCTTCGACTCGACCGGACGTTCCGCTTTCGCAACCGATTGATTCCCTGTTGCAAATACCTCGAAAACGATCTTTGTCGCCTCCTCCTGGCCCACTGCGTTGAGTTCGACACGATATTCATTGCTGATGTCGATTCCCCGCAAGTAGTTGCCAAACGTGGTCGGGCCGTTGCCTGTCAGGTCATAGTCGGCAACGACGGTAATCGACGACACTGCTTCCGCGTACTCGACACCTTTGACTCGCCCTAAGGGTAGCGGTGCGCCCGGCAAAGGGCTGATTGGCGGATCAAATTCCTTGATCTGTTCGAACGTGTTCTTATCTGGATTGAACGCATAATTCGCCCGTACGTCGATCTTTGGGTTGAGGTCATTGATTGGCGTCTTGGCCAGGTCAGATATGCCTTGCTCGGATGACCTTCTCTCTACTTCATCAATCATCTCCTTCGCGTCGTAGATGAAGACGCCGCCATGGGGAAAAGTCGTCTCATTGTTCTCTTCGACTTGGAACGTGTTCTGGTAGTGGACATAGAGATGTAGTCCGTCGTCGGAGAGTGTCAAATTATCTGGAAAGCCATTCGGTATTGGGCGTGTCGCCGCCACCAGGAAAGATGACTGCGGTTTCCGAAGGTCAATAATGCCGACGGTGCTACCAGCCGGAAGATCGGACGTGACTGTCACATAGTAGATGTCATAGGTTCGGTTCCCGTGGCTGCGACTCGGGACGTCGAAGTTCGGAAAGTTGTAGCCTAGAACGTACGCAAAATTCCCATCCGGCGAGAAAACAAAATCCTTGGCGTCGTTCACATTGAATGTGTCAGCAAGTCGAAAGTCTTTGCCCAGACCATCCTCGAGCGTATCGCCGAGAATGACAGGAACCGTGGTCGGTACTCCAAATGTTCTTTGTTGCGTATCGAATTCAAAAAAAGTAAACCCGCGCCGATCGGCAGACAGGTAGCCTGTCACGCCAATGCGATCGGTTGAATTCGAGATCGATACCGCATCCACATCCGAAACCGCGGCGGGGACCGAGACGAATGAATGCTCCAAATAGGTAGGACTCGTAATGTCGATATCAATCGCCACGAGTTTTCCATCTGGATATGTTCCCGTTTTCCCACCGCTTTCAAAGCCGGACCAGATCGTTGGTGCCGTTAGAAATAGTGTTGGATGTGTGGTACTCGCGCCCAAGCTCATGCCGCGGATGCCGACCGAATCGCCAAGATCGAGATCCAAGTGTATGACTTTGTGATAATCCTTGGACTTAGGGTCGATGCCGATGACGTACACTCGGTTGAACTTCGATTTGTTGTCCTTTTCCTCGATCTTGTACCGTTCTCCAACGTAGGCGTACTGCTGCTTTGCATCCAACACAATGTCATAGGGAGAACTGCCTTCTTCCAGCGCTATGGTTGCGACAGTTCGCATCGCAAGTGTATCGATGACCGAAATAATACCCTTGCCGAGGTGACTGTCCTTTCCTTTCCCGGTCACATAAGTTCGTGAGTCACGCGTCGTTGCTTGACGTTGGGCGAAATCACCGATGTCTACCTTCGCCAGCAACGTTGGACTAGACCGATCAGCTCCCGTCTCAAACACACTCAATTTGTCTTCGTCCGAGACGATCGAGAAGAACTGGTCTTTCTGCCGTGAAAACGTGAGCGTATCGCTGTATTGATCTGTCGCCGTGTTAAGCTTCTTCACATAGTGGATCAACGAAACACTTGCGGTGCCAATCGCGATCTCCTCTGGGATGGGTACACCCGCCTCATTGAACGGGACATCCTTGAACGTCGTTCCGTCCTTGAGCGTGTATCCAACCTGGAACCGCACAACGGCAGTCTCGCCAGCCTCCGGCTCAAGCCGGACTCCAGTCAACTTGATTTTTGCATTAGGTCCGATGTCGATGAGGCTTGCGGACGTGATCTCGGGAGCCGGTTCGCGGTTGCTGTCTCCCGCGGCCGCTTCTTTGCGATTGATGCCCTTGGCTATGGAAATCTCAAGCGTCTTGATCGAGGGAGTGCCAACAGCCGGAACGCTGGTCAGTTCATAGGGCCTGACTCCTATGCATGCCGACAACGTCAAGCCACCACCAGCTGCAGATATTCCCGTTGCCACAGCGCCAATCAATGCAGTGCCAGCGCTCTGCGAAAGGAAGGACGTGCCGCCTGAAACCAAGCCACTCACCAAGAGCGAGAGAATTGCCAAATCGCAGCCTAGACTGGCGAACACGTGCGTCCCGTTCTCGATCACGCCTGGGAACGGTTCCGAGTTCGTTCGCGCGAATCCGTCGGCGCCGACATACGCGATTTCTTCTTGCAACAGCGCGGGACGCGGATTGCCATCGGCATCGGGAATCGAGTCGTATCGATAGACAATCAATTGGGTTCCAGCAGGAAACTCCGATGAGACCGGAATCGCAAGCTGGACAGGGAACGCCAGCGCCGATTCGTCGAGATCGATCTGAAGCGCTCCAGCAAAACTGAGTTCACTCGGTAGGGGAAACGGCAAACTGCTTTCGGCGAGTGGTGTGATTCCCGCGGTGACAGTTTCTCCGAGCGCACCAGGAGCCACCTGAAGCAGCGAACCGTCGCTTGCGATGAGCACGCCCCCATCGGCTCCGATTGGTACGGTTCCCGATTGTGCCGCAAAGACAGCAACATTGATGACCTGCTCCGCGCCACCGCCAATCACGGTAACCGTCGTCGTGCCTGAACCGACCGACGTGATCAAACCGTCCGCGCTAACTGCAACCACATTCGGGTCGCTGACGAAGTATTGGATGTCCGAGGGAATCGTCGGTTCCAGGAAGTCACCGTTGCCAGTGACTTGTATCTGTCGAATTCCACCATTCAATGGAATCGAAACACTGAGTGGGTAAACTCTCAGGTCAGACTGCGTCAGCTCCGGCTCCGGATTCGTGGGCGAGTAGACGTTGAGAACGGTGACCGCTTGGACGCCGCGTGCCGTTGCGGTGAGGAAGGTGTCGCCTTGGTCGATCGCTTCCAGCAATCCTTGCGGACTGATGATGACCTTCGTGTCGTCGCCCGTCGCAAATTCAACGTACGAGGAGGGAAGCAATACACCCGACTCATCGGCAAAGTTGCCGGTCACCACGATCTGATGTCGTTCGCCCGGCGTGATGAAAAGGTCGCGGCGATTGAAGTCGAGTGACAGCAGCGGCGAGTTGCTGACGTCGACGGTGATCGTCTCGGTTCCCGTGGCGCTGTAGCCGTCGTTGGCGGTGAGGCTGATCGTGGCCGGGCCGCTGAATCCGAGCGACGGCACGAAAGTAATCGCTGTGCCGCCCGCTGCGACCGTGGCCGTACCGCCGACGACGCTGGTGATCTCGAACTGGAGCGGATCTCCGTCGGGGTCGTTGGCGATGCCGGCGAGTGGAATCGTGACTTCCAGGTCGGTGTGCGTCTTGGCCGACCCTGACGACAACTGCGGTGGCAGGTTGGTCTGGAACAGGAAGTTGCTTCCCAAGATCTGCACGTCGGTCTGGTTGATCACTCCGTCGCGATTCGGATCGGCCAGCGGGTTGTAGCCAGCTTGGCCGCTGGCGATTCCAAGGAGTGCGGCTTGCGCGTGACCGTCGATTCCGTCGACCACACCGTCTTCGTTAACGTCGCCCGCGATGAAAAGACGGACTTCGAAGTCGCCAGCGGTCGTGTCGTTGGTGCCGCGCATCGACAACAATTTCAAGCCAGCCGTGTCGATGGCAAACAACGCATACGAGGAATCGGCCGACACTTGCGATGCGACAGATGTGAAGCCGTCGATCATCGGCACGTCGGGAGTCAATCCGCCGCCGGTTGCCCTGATCTCAACTCCCAACAACACGGTTTGGGACGCGGTTGACACCAATTCGGAATCGCGGATCGTGAAGGCGTATCGCTCCGTTTGACCGGCTACATGTGTTCCGACTGTCGACGCACCCACATATCGATAGGCCGAACCGAGATCGCCGCTGATCGGCTGCGTCGCTACTGGGGAACCGTACGAAATCGATTCACCACCTGTTTGGCTCGACGCAAGCAATGTTAGTCGATTTGAATCGGTCGATTCGTAGCCGTAGCGAGCGCTCTCGAAGGTCGCGCTGTTGACGGCTGAAACCAGATTGCCGAGCGCGTCGTAGGTATAAACGACTTGTCCGTCCGTCGAGGTGATCGAGGCGATCCGTCCCGCAGCGCCGCGTACGATATCGATTCGGTCGCCGCCGGGGGCGATCACCGCCGAGTCGCTGAGAATGAATGTCGTACCGGCAGGATCGGTCTGCGATACCGCATGGCCTGCCGAGTTGATGCCGTAGGCCGCCCCATCCGGAGCGGTCAAGGTGAAGGCCTCGTCTTGGTAGCGATCGCCCGAAGGATGATACGGCCGAGAGGTCTTCAAGTCATAGAATCGATTCCCCGCGCGAGTCAGCACCGCGTCGGCCGACGCAAGCGTGAAGTCGACTCCGGTATCGGCGATCCAGTTCGGCCTGAAATAGGTCACGCCGGCCTGTTTGAATTCGGTCGGAACAAACGTGAACCCAGCCCGCTGACCAGTTGGCAACGTCATGTAAAGTCGCGTGCCGGCGTTGTACGGTGCGAAGACGCCGAGGTTTTCTCGCCCGGTAACCGGGGCATTGGTCTCGATCTGCATTTCTCGACTGGCCCAGCGCCAACCGAAACCAAACCCGCTCGGATGATTGGACCCGAACGAATCGTAATGGCGAATGAACTCAAACGTTTCGCTGCCGAGCACGACCGACAGATCAATCTGGCTACGAGTGAACTGCGCGGATTTGACCGCGCTGTTGATCTCGATGTTCGTCGACACCTTTGATTCGCGGCCTGCGATGTCCCGTGCGGTCAGACGCAGCAAGTAAAAACCGTTCGACAAGTTGCCGGGATCGATCGACGTCAAGCTGGCATTGGCAACGTTTGCGTCGGCCGTCGCCAGTTCGATCCATTGCCCGGAAGCTTGGGGTCGAATCTCCAACCGCCAGAAATCAAGGTTGCTGTCCTGCACGGTGCCGATCAGGTCGGTCGGCGTCTTGATCGACAGTCCGTCGGTCGGTGTGTCAAAGCCAACGACGGGGGCAAGGGTGTCACTGGCGTCGCGCACCTTCAAGAAGAGTTCCGAGGTACTCGTCAGGCCGTCCGCATCGACGGCCGTCGCGACCACGGGAAACTTCCCTGGCTGCGTCGGCACGAAGGTAGCCCGACCCAGTGCATCCAGGGGCAGCGTTTGTCCGTTCACTTGGATGGTCAACGTGACGATCTCGGCGAGACTCGAAGCCACCGGATGCAGCAAGACCTTCTTGCCGGGCTCAACCGGGAAACTGGGCGTCAACTCAATGCGCACCGTGGGTCCAGCCGGTGTCAGACTCGCGCGGAGGAGCGCCGATCGGTCGTCCGAATCGCTGCCGTCACTGACGCGATAGGCGACGACGTAGTCACCTTGCTGGCCAGGACCAGGCGTCCAAGTGATCTCCCCACTCGCCGAATCGATTGTCGCCCCTGGTGGCAGGCCGACCGCCGAGTAGACAAGGGTGCTGTTCAGATCCGGATCGCTGCCATCGATGGTGAATCGCAGCGTATCGCCAATCGCCACTTCATGAGCACTGACGTTGATCTCCGGCGCACGGTTCACGTTATCGATCGTCAACAGCACATCAAAGGCGTCCGCAGCGCCGGTCGAATCGGTGACTGTCACCGGAACCACATAGTCGCCTGCCTGCTCAAATCCTGGCGTCCAGGTAAATCGTCCACTGGTACGACCGAGCGTGGCGCCCGTCGGCAAGGCGCTGGAGGTATAGACCAAGGCGTCGCCGTCAATGTCCGATCCGGCAATCACGAACTCCATCAACGCGTCTTCGCGGCCTGAGAGTAGTGGCATCGGTGCGATCACCGGTGGCTGATTGTTGTTGCCAACGGTCAGCGTGATCGCTTCGGTGACGCTGGAATGACCGTCGCTGACCGTCAGCTCCACACCCGGATAGACGCCACTCTGGAAAATGTTGGGCGTCCATTGAAACTGGCCGGTCACCGAGTCAACGGATGCGCCGAGCGGCAGGAACTTGCCACTGTAAAACAGGTCGTCACCGTCGGTGTCGGTCGCGTTCAACTGAAACACCAATTCATCGGTCTCGGTTACCGATTTCGGGCCGATCGCCGACAGAACGGGACTGGCATTGGCCGTGCGTACCGTGATCACGATTTGCTCTTGGTCACTCAAGATATCAGCCGCGTTGCCGTTACCGCTATCGGTAACGCTCAACGTCACGTCGTGTGTCCCGACGTCGGCCACGGTCGGCGTCCATGACAATTTTGCGACGCCGTACGTTGGCGTCGGTGACAAAGTCGCGCCGGTGGGAAGCCCGGCTCCCGCAAACGTCAGCGCGTCTTCGTCCAAGTCACTGACGCTGAGCAAAATCTCAAACGGTTCACCCACGACGGCGACGCGATTGCCTATCGGTGAAATCACCGGCGGTTCGTTGGGCGAGTTCACCGTGACGATGAACGTAAACTCATCAAAGCGAATGTCGGCGGCTCCGCCGAGATCACCGTTGTCGCGCGCCGTCACGGTGATCGGGTAATCGCCGCGATCGCCAAATCCGGGCGCGAAAGTGAAACTAGCGGTGCCGTTGCCGTTGTCGACCAAGTTGGCGAAGGAGGGAATCGGGAATCCGGGGCGTCCGATCGCCGTGAAAGTGATCGGATTGCCGTCAGGATCGGTTGCCTGGATGTCGACCAGCAGGTTCGCGCCACGATCGAGCGTCACGTTGTCGATCGGAGTGATCTCTGGCGGATGATTGACGTTCAAAACGGTGATGGGGACCGACGTGGTTACGGATGCTGGAACACCCGTTCCATTGCCGTCATCGGTAGCGGTGAACTCGGGCGCGTACTGGCCCGCAGCGTCAGCGCCGGGAATCCACTCAAAGATGCCAAGTTCGGAATCGTAGGTCGCCCCGGCGGGCAAATTCGCGAACGAGTACGTGACGCTGGGAAGATCTCCATCGAGCGGCGTCAGCTGCCCATCGGCCAAGCGTTCCTGCGGATAAAAGCCGGGGTTGTCGGGGTCAAACGCAAAGGTACGGAAGCGAAGCAATTGACCTTCCTGGACTAGCCAGCGGTCTGATGAATTGAACTGTGGCGGCGCGTTTTCGTTGAGGACCGTGATCGTGATCGTGCGTAACGTCTCGTCGGTTCCATCACTGACAAAGAAAGGGATCTCAAAATCGCCTGCTTGGAAATACGCGGGCGTCCAGGTGAACAGACCGGTCGCCGGATCGAGCGTTGAGCCTCCTGGCAAAAGAGGACTGCGATAGGTAAGTGAGTCGCCATCGGAGTCGGCCCCCTTCAGCCGGATGCGAATCGTTTCCCCCTCACGTACCGAAATGGATTCGGGTCCGGCCAGCGTCGGTGCCTGATTGGCCGGCGCCACGCGGATCGTGGTCGACGTTTCATCTCGTAGCAGCCCATCGGTCGCGATGAAGCGGACTTCGCTATAAGTCCCTGCCGCATCGAACGACGGTGTCCAGCGCAGCACGTTGACTCGGCTGTCAAAAACGGCTCCCGGCGGCAGATTTTCGACCCACATCGAAACGTTGTCGCGGTCAGCATCGGTCACCGCGATCGAAACCTCCAGCAACTCGCCTTCGGTCGCCAGTATCTCTTGCGGAAGCGGTCGTACTTCCGGCGGATGATTGCCACCCTCGAGCTCGACCGTGTAGGGTTGGATCGCGAAGCCACCCCGTGGATCGTAGGCATAGATCACGACCGATGCGTCGGCGCGGTTTGAACCGGTCGGTAGCCAACTGACCAGGCCTGTACCTGGATCGATCGTCATCCCGGAGGGTCCGTCGTACAACAGATAGCTGACGCTGCTGCCATCCGGATCGTCGGCGACTGCCTGGTAGGTATAGAGCGAGCCGACGGTCGCCGTCAGAATTGGCTCGGAGGTGAAGACTGGCGCCAGATTGTCGGTGGGAAGTGTAAAGACGCCGTGATCGACAACGACCTGTTGGTCATCCGGGTTCAGAATCGTCACGGTTCGCGCGGTCGTCGATTCATTCGACTTCAGCACGCCATCGGTCAGGCTGTTGCTCAAATCGACCAGCCAAATCTGTTCTTCGCTCTGCCGTGTCGCCTCAAGCGGGGTGCCGTCGAAGCCGTGGCCTGGATCCAGGACCAACATCAGCGGCAATGCAAGATCGTTCGCCGACGTGTTGGTGATGGTAACGTCGTACGAAACGGTTCCGTCGGTGCGATGCGACCGAGCATTGCTGAACTCGATGTCAACGAAGTCGGAGAAATCAGAGATCGCCAAGAACTGCATGCTGAAGGGGGCGGCCAACAGCGTACCCAATTCGCTTTTGATCGCGGCATCGACGGTGAAGGTGTAGGTATCGGGTGAGAACGCATCAAACGTCAACGCCGTCGTTTGTGTCAGCGGATCGTAGTTGACCAACTGGGGCGCAACGCTGTTTCCGTTGCCGTCCACGAGCGCATAATGAGACGAATTCAAAACCGAATCGATTTCGGTTGCCACCCCGACATACATCGGCTGATCGAAGGTGACAAAGATATCTCGACGAGGCAGCGCGACGATGCCGTCGGCCGGCGGGCTGGTCTGCGAAACTCTCGGCGCAATCGAGGGTGAGAACACATCGATTTGGTTGGACTGGCTGATCAACAAGCGTCCGTCGTCGGTCGTTTGAACGATGTCGCCACGCGTGCCGCCGTTGGCAACCGCGACCCGTTGCAGCGTGACGAGGTCGACCATCGTCAACTCGCTGCCATCATCGATTCGTTCGCCACGATTGTGCGTCACGAACAGCAGATCGCTCAGCTGAGTTCCCGGGACACCAAAAGTGATGCTGTCGATCGGGGTAGCAAAGTCAAGCATCGCTTCGGCTTTCCCACGAGCATCGAAGCGGACGACTGCATCGCGACTCGGCCAGGCGACACCCCACAACTCTCCACCCGGGCGAATCGCTAGGTTTCCGACACGAAATTTGCTCAGCAGCGTGAACTTTTCGGTGCTAGGGTCAAACAGCTCCACCCCGCGCCCCGACGAGACATAGATTTTTCCGCTGACCGAGTCAATCGCCAGCGACTGTGTGATCCCAGTGCCATACTGTCCAAGAATCGCACCGTTGTTTGGATCGATCTGTAACAGCGGGCCACCACCGGTCGCCGCCCAGAGTGTCCCGTCGCTGGAGAGTTCGATATCGAACAGCGGATGCGAGAGTTCCGCGATCGGCGAGTCGGCAATGCCCCCTTCGCGCGAAAATAGGAACAGTTGATTACGTCCCGGGCCACCGGTCGCATAAACGCTGCCGTCATCCGCCAAGGCAATCCCCATCGGGCCGATGGCCGCATGACTTTCTTGAAAATCCGTTGCAAACGAAGTCGCATAAAACGGACTCAGCACTGTATCGAATTCGGTGGGTCGAATCGTCGAGGACTCTGAAGGGATCTCCAACTGCGCGGCAACGAACAGCGGATTGGTCGACGGTGCCGCACTCGGCTCGGGGGCCGGCGCAAGCAAGTTGCTCGTCGAGCTGGAATCGCTACTGAAGTCACCCAGGTTCACGCCACTGCCGTCATCTGGCGCGGTGGTTCCCAGCGGTGCCAGTTCGCGGTTGCCGGCGTTGTCCGTTGCCAGTGCCAGGAATTCGTACGTGCTGCCGGCGATACCAGAATAGATCGCCGAGCTTTCGGTTGTTTGTTGATTCCAGATTTTGAAATCGCCACCATTTTGGGCGACGTAAACGGTCACGTGCTTGACGCCCGAACCGGTCGAGTCGTCGGTGGCGTTCCATGAGACCAGGAAGTCGCTGCCGGTGGCGCCTAACGGAACCTTGGACAATGTCGTGCTCGGGGCGACTGCATCGACGGTGTGCTTCACTGCCACGGTGTCGAGCGGCGGCATGTTGTTCAGCAGCGCCCGCGCCGTCATGTCGATGTTTGTTCCGGTGCTTGCGTCGGACTTTGCTTTCACGCTATAGCCGACCGAACCGGCCCCCGCGCCCAACGCGTTATTGGGAGGCAACAGTCCGAGTTCGGCATCCTGGACAAGCTCGCCGGTGTTGGGATCGATCGCCTGCATCGACCAGGAGGCGATTCCGGTGGCAACATCGATCCCCGCGCTGACGTGCAGGATGAATCCCTTGGTTTCGATAAAGTCAAAGTCACCATCGAACGTGCTCCGGCCGTTTGGAATGTGGACCTGGATATCACCCAAGCGAATGTCGCCGAGTCGGAAGGACCGAACATCCAGATCGCTGTCGAGTTGCGTGGCAACCTTTACTTCTGCGGTGGTCGCTTCGGATGACGAAGGGTTTTGAAATTCGATCGCGTAGGGAAGACTGGAATCGATCGGAATGAACTGCTTGGTTCCGAATCCAAACGGACCCGCCACGCGAGCGGCCGGCGATGTCACTCCCTCGCCGGCGAACAATCGTGAAGAATCCGGTACCGGAACGTCAACGCTGCCCGGGACGTCAACACGACACGTTGCAAAGGGGACGTAGATGTTGAACGACTCAAAGTGAGTTGGCTGGCCAAGCCCCAGATCAAAGTCGTCTCGCGTGGCATTGCCGGCGCTGATTTGGTCGGCATCGTGTCCGTACCACTGCCGCACTTGGGAGAAGAAGTCGACAAGGCTTCCGCCGGTGATGATCTCCCCTCCGGCCGGTCCGGCAAGGACGCCTGTCGTCAACGTCGCAAGCAGGCTGATGACCTGGGGCGTTTCGCGGATGGCGGGCGCATCATCTTGGCCACGCAGGACCCGCGCTTCCTCCAATGCCCCGAGATAGCTGGCGACCCAACTGTTTGCGTCGGACGCCAGGTTGCGAAGTGGAATCGACGCGGCCGAATCCAACAGAATCGCGGTCCGCAGTCGCAGCGCATGATCGGTCTGCTGGGCGACGAATTCATCGCGTGTGATGGCAGTTGCAGCCGCGGTGATCTGGAAGGTGAAGGCAATGTTATCGCACATGTCCGGGTCGAGAACACTTCCCTCTTTCTGGTAGATCTCGAATAGGCCAGGGGAGATGTCGTCAAGACCTTCGGGGCCGTTGTCCAAGTATCCCGCGTATTTGGGATAGTCCCTGTCGATCCGCTCCCGTAGCGCCGCGAAGTTACGATCCTCCAACTCACTCAACCCGGGATACGTGTGCGCGTTGAACGTCAGACCGGCGAACCGCTGGGTCGGAAGATCCAACGCGTACCCGGGCGCTAGATTCATACCGTTTGAGTTGACAGCTGAATCAAGGCTGGCCCAGGGAACCGAATCGAGCTGGTCCGCAGTGGGTTCACCGCGCAGATTCGACGCGAAGGTGACATATTGGAAGTTGAAGACTTCCGGGTTCGCGCCCAATTCCGGTATGCCGAACTCGAAGTGCACGTACGGCGCGTCGACGTTCGTGATGTTGCGAACCGAGACGCCATAGGTTCCGACATCACCGGGGGCCAAGACACGAGGTCCGCCCATGCCGATGCTGACATCCGGCTCGATCGCCCGTTGCACAAGGTAACGATAGGGCAACACCGCTTCGGCGCCGTCCGGATTGATCACCTTGACGTCGTACAGTCCATGTGGTGCGTCACGCAGATCAAACGTGGCAATGATTTTGGTGCTGTCGATGACCTGGTAGTTGACCGCTTCGAACTCGCCGAACTGGGGACGCACCAATTTCGGGATCGCGGTGGAGCCGATCTTCGCGCCCAGAATCGTCGTGGTCACCCAGCGGCTGTCACCTCCGACATCGGGAATCACATCGGTGATCTGGAACGGCAACAACTCCGCCAGAATCGTGACCGGTGTATCGTCATTGGGTTCGGTGTGGCCGCGGACCAGCACAAAGTATTCGCCCGGTTGGGTGGACCCGATGATCGCACTTTGATTGGGACCGATTTGGCCCTCGTAAGCGGCGTCGTATCGAATGCCGTTGGGCACATCGCCGTGCCTGAGGAAGACTTCATTCGCGGCTCCCGAGGCGTCGGATTGAATCGACACACGCAGGCTTTCGCCAGGCCCCACGCTGACCTGGTACAGTCTCGACTGTCCGGTGCTGAGTGTCGTTTCCAATTCGACGCCGAGCTGCAGTGCGTCGACGGTCATACTGATCGCGTCGGCAGATGCCGTGCGATTGTTCGCTTCGTTCTGTGCCTCGAAGATGTCGTCGAGCACGTCGGTGCGGACGATCACGCGATAATCGCCCGGCTTGACCGGAGGCAGCGTGGTGTCAAGCGTCGCGGTGTAGGTTGCGCCGGCAGCAAGTCCCGCTGCCTGCTGGTCGACGTCGACTCGCCCAATCAGCTTGTCGCCGATATCCCAAATGGCATCGTCCGAGAGATAGGCCGCATCGACCCATCGCCCCTGCGCGACGACACTTGGATCTGCATTGACAACCGTCCATTCCAAGTGCACCGGTTCACCCGATTGACCTGACGCGGGCACGGTAATCGTCTGAACCTGCAGGTCCGTCGGTGGGGGCGTTTCGATGATCAGCGGCGGTGAAACGGTCGTCGAGTTGTTGTTCTCGTTCAGATACTCGAACACCTTGCCGCGAGGACTCGAAGAATCGCGAACGGGGTCTGTGACCACGAACACGTAGTACGGTCCATCCAGATTCTTCGGCAATTTGACCGATTGCGTGATGGTGTAGCTTTCGCCGACCGCAGAGATCGAGACAGCGGTCTCCCGCATGCCGAGGTACCGGTCCGCATTGAGATCGAGAAACGGATCGCGAGACAGATAGAAGAGATCATCCCAGCTCACTTGCTCTAGCGGGATGGGGCCAGTGCCGACATTGGAAACGGTGTAGGTCAGTTCAAAGAATTGTCCCTGCTTGGCACGCTCGGGAATCGTCAGGGAGGTGACTTGCAAATCGGGTGGATCAGCCAATCCGACGGTCATTGGCATCGCGATCAGGTTGTTGCCTTCGTCTCCGAATTCCTGTACTCGCGCCATCGTCCCGAACAATGCATCGCAGGTTACGATTGAGTTGCCACTCGCGCCCCAACAATCCGCCGGTTGTGAAAACTCGCGTTCAATGCCCAACAAGAAGCCGTCGGGTATCGGGAACCGATTGACAATGTTGGAGTCGCTGAGCACCAAGACATAGAAGTCACCGAACACGCCCTGGGGAAGCTCGACGTCCGTTGTCAACGTGTAGGACTGGCCGATCCCCAACGGCGTTTTCTCATCACGGGTGGCCTCGCCTAGCAGCACATCGGTGCTATCGAGCGAAGGGTCTTTGGAGAGATAAACGCGATCCCACCATGCCATCTCCGCTTTGCTTGAATCCGCCCGATTTGCATAAGTTGTAGCATTACCGAGATTCGTCACGGTCCAGCTGAGCGAAATGCTCTGCCCCGACAGCGGAGTCGGCGGTGGAAGAATCAGATCCGTCACCACCAAGTCGGGTTCTGCGTAATGCACTACGAGGGAACTGGAGCCAAGATTATTCAATTCGTTGGGTCGGAGTTGTCCGCCCTCGTAGACGGCTCCCTTTTGGAGATAGAATTGCACGTTGCCGTCGTTGTGTCCGGCTGACGGAACCGTTGGCTCAAACGGACCACCATCGGGAATCGGCGACGGGTCGGTCCAGACATGAACGAAGTACTCGCGATCGGCGCCGCGCGGCAGCACGATCTCAGCTGTTGTCGAATAGGACTCGCCAGCGCCAAGCGTCGTGTCGTTGTTGTGAAGGACTTTTTTCAACAGTGTCGCACGCGAAAGTTCGAACTGCGAAGACGTTGACAGGTATATGTAGTCGTTCCAAAATCGGGTGCCCGACCAGACATCCGCTCCAAAATTCTCAACCGTCCAGGTAACATCGACCGCCTGTCCCGAATCGCTATCGGTTGGCAATGCCACCGACGTCACGCGAAGATCCGCGGCGGCGAGCGGGTTGATGTCGGTGTCGACGGAGTTCGCGTTATTGTCCTCAAACGGCCCCTCCCAGGCCTTGTCATTCACATCCGTGACCACGATCACATACTGGCCAGCCGCTTCGGGTGATAACACAAAGGTTCTTTCCGCCGAGTAGCTGCTGCCGTCGTCCAAGGCCCCACTGCGTTCGACCGAGCCAAGATCCCAGGACTTCGCGTCGGGATCATCCAGAGCGGCGTGGCTTGAGAGGTAGATTCGATCCGTCCAGGAATCGCTCTTGGTGGGTTTGGCCCCCTGGTTCTCCACGGTCCATGAAACAGTGATCGAATCGCCGCCGGTGGCCTGGGTGGGGGCGACCACATTGGTCACGACCAAGTCGGGCGGAGGCGACAACAAAACCGAGATCGGCCGCGCCTTGTAATTGTTGTTGTCCAGCTCGTTGGGATCGTCGGGATTGATATTGATGTCGAACGTGTCTTCGGTGACCACGTCATAGGCATCGGACCAGACCGTGACAAACCACTCGCCGGGAATCGGAATAGGAGGATCATCAGCGCGACATTGCCCTAGGGTTCCACCTTCGGGAATCGTCACCGTCACGATCTCGTCGTACGACTCGTTGATCGCCAACGAACCGGAATGTTGGAAACGACCCAACGCCATATCGCCGGAACAAACGTTGGGACGATCTTTGTCCCTCGTCAGCCAAACGGTATCGGTCCAACCGTCGACATCGGTTTCCCCGACGCCAAGGTTCGTGACGGTGTAGCGGACCTCAATCTGACTGCCGTCATAGACCTGGGCAGGCGAGACGATGTTGGACGTCACCAGATCAGATGGCGGCAACGCATCGACGCTCAGCAATTGAGCCTTGACGTTGTTGGTTTCCTGTGGAAACTCCTGGATTGTGTTGCCTGTGTCGGTCTCGATCAGCACGTAAACGTCGCCACGGAACCGACGCGGCACCAAAATACTATCGACCTGCGTTTGGTACTGCTCTCCAGGTCCGAGCGAGGCCTGGTTGGGCACGGTGGCCACGACGACATCATCAGGACTGACGAGATTGTCGAGGGAAAGATAGACGCGGTCCTGCCACCCGCCCTTCGTCGAGACCGTTCCCTGGTTGATGATCGTGAACGCAAATTGTGCGGTCCCACCGGCAGAGACCGTCGACGGTGCGACGATTGCTTGGACTTGAAGATCCGCACGCGCGGGCAAGGTCAGCAGGATTGTCTGAGAAAGTTGATTGTTGGCCGTCGCACCCTGTTCATACAGCGAGCCCGTCACGTTCGTTTGCACCGACAACTCGTACAGCCCCTGCAGATCGTTAGGTAACTTGACCTGCTCGGCTCGCAGATAGGTCTTGCCGGACTGAATCGGCAGCGAGTAGGTGTAGCTTCCCAGGGTGATTGGGATCGCATTGGGATCCCCCGCTTTGCGTAGGCTGACTCGATCGATCCAGGGAGCCACCGCGTCGCCAGCACCGTCATTTCGCACCGTCCAGGTCACGGCAATCGTTCCCCCGGAATTGAATTCCGGCGGTGCGCCGATCGATGCCATTCGCAGATCAGCTGACGGAGAAAGCGAGACGTTGATCGCGCCGGAGATCGTGCGATTGTTGCCTTTGTACAAGAACTCATAGGGATCGTCCGGCGCGGAATGGACGATCACATACACGTCGCCGCTCAGTCCATCGGGCAGGATCACATCGGCCGATCGCGTGTAACTGTTCCCGACCGCCAAGCTGCCCACGTGATCGAACTCGCCGAAGATCGAGTCAAACGTGCCACTGGGAATCAGATCGGTGCCGGCGGCATCCCGCGCCAAGTAGATCAGATCTTCCCACTGGCTCGTGTTGGTCGTCGCAATTCCAACGTTCTTCACGGTCCAGGTCACTGTCAATGGCTGACCGCTTGCCGCGCCAGCAGCGGACACGCTATCGACGACGAGATCGGAAAACTCCGTTGGGCTGATGTCGAGAGTCTGACTTGCTTCGGCCGTGTTGTTGCTTTCGTTGGAGTTCTCAAAGACGACCATTTCCGCATCGGTCGTGACGAAAACGTGGAATCGATTTTGCAGTCCCGTCGGCAGATCGATCAACACTTGTCGTGAGTAGCTACTTCCAAGATCAAGGCTCGCGTCACGAACGAATTCACCCACAACGACGTCATCGCTGTTGCCAGCAATCGCGTCGGTCGACAATACGATCCGGTCAGTCCAGCGACTCGATGCTCCAACGCCGGTCCCATCATTTCGCACCGTCCACCCAATTTCAGCTTGTGCTGGATCGCCGATGACAAGAGTCGGCGCTGTGACCGAGGTCACGACCAGATCGGCGTAGGGCGCCAATGAAATCGCGACCGGCTGCGCCACGATGTTGTTGTTTTCAAAACCGGCCTCGGCAATCGCATTTCCGGCGTCGGCGACGACCAGAAAATACCAGGCACCCGATAGAGCCAGCGGTATCTCCGCGGTCACGCCGTGCGTGACGTTTCCGCCGGCGGCGAGCGATGTCGCGCGCGTCACGCTGCCCAGTTGCAGGTCAGAGGCGTCAAGCGTCGTGTCTTGGGACAGGTAGAGTTCATCATCGAAGGCTGCCAACGTGGCTCCCGACCCTTCGTTTCGTGTGCTCCACTGGATGAGCGTTGAGTCACCCGACTGCATGGCGGCCGGTGCATTGGTCAACAAAGGAACCAAGTCGGCATGGACGACATTGATTGGCGAACCGGCCGACTTGATGTTGTTGGACTCGCCGCCGCGTTCAAAGACCTCGTTGTTCCCATCCGTCACGACCAATAGCTGGTAGGTACCATCGGCGATGATCGGCATCATAATCGTTGTCATGACGTCGATCGTCTGGTTGATTCCCAGAGTTTCACTGCGCGGAATCGTCGCCAACAGCGTGGCATTTCCCAGCGTTCCATCCGTTGACAGGTAGACATGATCCGACCACGGCGATGCGAGGCCGACCGTGCCCTGATTCCTGACAGTCCATTGCACTTCCAGCGTCTGTCCGGGCTGAACATCGGTCTTGTCAGCAATGACCTGTGTGACCACGAGGTCGGGCACCGGTGCAAGCGACACCGTCAGTGTGGTTGTCGACGCGGTAACGTTGTTCGCCTCGTCCGACTCGCTGACGATACCGCCACCATCTGTATCGATCAGCAGGTAGAACTCGCCGGCCAGTTCGGCGGGCAGCGTGAACGATGGTTGTGTGGTGTACGTTGCTCCGCTGGCCAGATCGGTCGATCGGGTAGCGCTCCCCAAGAAATGATCGGTGGCATCCAAACTTTGGTCGCTCGACAGATAGACATTGTCGACCCAGTTGGCCACTGCGACGCCCTGGCCTACGTTCGCCACACGCCAGGAAACCGTAACGTTTTCTCCACTGAAGGCGCTCGCATTTGGCGTGACCAGTTCGACGATCAAGTCAGGTCGATCGAGTATCAGATTCGTCGCGCGCAGCACCGAGA
The DNA here is from genome assembly GCF_007860135.1 of Novipirellula artificiosorum. Lineage (NCBI taxonomy): Bacteria > Pseudomonadati > Planctomycetota > Planctomycetia > Pirellulales > Pirellulaceae > Novipirellula > Novipirellula artificiosorum. The sequence continues at coordinate 23,431 of NZ_SJPV01000025.1, read as the reverse complement.
CGTTGTTGACAACGTCGTCCAGTTCGGGAACCGAATCTCCGGAGTCAACGCGGACGTAGAAATGGGCTGGTCCAGAAAGCCCATTGGGAAGCGTGACCCATTCCTGTTTGGCATAGGACTGGCCCGCCGGCAATCCGGTGTTGTGTGGAACTGAGGCAACCACCACGTCATCGCCATTACCCAGCACGTCATCGACGCTCAATACGATCTGGTCGATCCAAGCAATCGTCGCCGGCAAATCGATCGGCGCGAAATTCGCGACCGTCCAATCTACCGCGATCTGAGGTGGGTCGAGCAACACCACCGATGTTGGCACGGTGATCTCAGTCACCGACAACTCGAAGGTGTCGGTTCCCAAATTCAGACCGTCGATTGAAAGCAGATTGAGTCCGTTGTACAGCGGATCCGTGCTAACCGTGGGACTGAAAGCCACCTGGAAGGGAACATCGCCGTCATCGAGCAAGTCATCCAAACCGGTCGCCGTAACGGTGAAGGGTTGATTCCATGTCGAAGGAGAGAACGTGTAGGAACTGGAGTCAAGCGTCGCCTCGAGCGACTTTGTGGAAACGAATGAGATTTCAACGGGTGCCACCGGTTCACTTGACAGAGCAAGGGTGAACGTTGCCTGGCCGCCGGCTTCGGCGGTGATCAATTGCGCCGGTGAAACAATCGTCACGCCGGCCGAATCGTCGTCCAGATTAGTGAGATCAAAGGACTTCGCCGGCAGTACCGAGTACTTGGAATCGGTCGTGGTCTTGACCGACACCGTCACGGTGTAGAGCACGTCGCCGTCGTCAAGGTTGTCGTTCTGTCCTGTGAATTCGACGGTCTGTGGCAGATTCCAGTTGTCGACCGTGAACGTCACCTTGCCGACGTTGGGTGAGCCTTCGCTGGGGGTGCCTGAGACGATCTGCAGTTCGACGCTTGCCGATGGCTCGGTGTCGAGCACGATCGTGAACTCGCTACTTCCACCCGCTTCCGTCGTTTGCAGTGACGTTGGCGCGCCGAGAGTGAATCCGGCAACGTCGTTGTCGATGTTGACCACCAGCACATCGGACGGATTCAGCCCATGGAACAGGGGATCGGTGCTGACGGCCGCAGACGTCACGACCGAATAGGCAACGTTGCCATCTTCCACAAAGTCGTCTTGGCCGGTGATCGTGACGCTCTGAGGTTGATCCCAGTTGGCGGATGTGAAAATCAACTCGGTCTTGTCGATCGTTCCCTCATTCAGGTTGTCTGAAACGAGCGCGATCGTGACCGGGGCCGAAGGTTGATCTTCCAGGACGACGGTGAAGGCTGCCGTTCCGCCGCCCTCGGTCGTTTGCAATCCAACCGCTGGCTCGACGCGAATGCCGGCTACTACGCTGGACAAGGTGTAGGTTGTCGCGGTACGGCTTGGCACGAGTGCCCGATTCGCATCGATCACTAAGCCGGTGATGGCGGAAAAATCCCCCGCCAGACTGTCGTAGACAAGGACATCAAAGAAGTCGTCGCGCAGCGGCAGGAAAGTACCGGCAATGGCGACAGCAAGGGTGCCGTCCAAAGTAGCCTCTCCAGCGACTGCCAATACGTCATACTGGGAAAAGGCTTGGCTCCCTGCGATGTCCACCTCGATCGTGGCGTCAGTTCCCTGGGTCAAGTCACCCACGATGCTCAGCAGAGCGGGTCCATTGATGCCGGGACTGATCACCCCCGCCGTATTGACCACGTTCGCTTCAACAAAGCCCGCACCGGACAGCACGCCCGATCCGACAAAGAAGTCGCCACTCGGATCGACGGTCCCAGCACTCCCATTGAGACCGGTGGAGGTTGTGCCGGTCGTCTGGTTGTAAACGCCTTGAATGGTCAGCGTGCTCCCGCCACCCACATACACCTCACCCGCGTTGGCAAACGAGCTTGGCGTTGTGAGGTTTGCACCATCGCTGATTCGCAGGGCTGCACCGGCTTGGTTGGTTGCAATCGAGGCGAGTGCATTGGTCATGCTGTCACTTCGAATCATCGCATCCGATCCGATCAGTTCGATCGCCGCCGCGTTGGTAACGATGTCCGCTCCGACAAAACGAAGTTCACCGCGAACGATGTAGCTGCCGCCGGTCAGCGTCTGGTTGGCGAAGTTTGCAAAGTCTCTCGTTAGGTTGAGTAATCCCTCGTCAACCTGCAACGTCCCGCTGGGGGCAACCACAATCGGAGTCATGATCGTCGTCGTATCGGCGGTGGTCTTTCGCCACGTCCCCTCATTGTTGATCGTCCCAAAGTTGCCGCTGACGTACCAAGGCTGGATGGTTCCGCCGCGAGATTCGACCACGCCGCCCGCAAGGTTGTTCAATGTGCCAGCTTGAGTCGAATTGGACGGATTCTGCGTGATCAAATTGGCCGTTGGTTCGACGACGATCGTTCCGAAGTTATCGAGCTGCCCGCTAAGAAACTGATAATAGGGGCCGCCGATCGTGATCGCTGCCTGATTGATCAACTGGCCGCTGGTCGAAACGTAGCCACCCGACCATGTCATGTCGCCAAGATTCGTGAACACACCCGCGACGTTGCCCTCAGACAGTTCGAAATTGTCGTAGTTGTTCCATGTGCCCGTCAGCGCGCCGCCGCTGACGTTCGCCTCGCCCGTCATGCGGAGCTCAACGTTGTTCCCGTCGATGGTCCCGGAGGAGAACTGCACCGTACCAGTGCCGTTATAAACCCCGCTGAAAACCCCGCTTTGTACATACTGCGAATACTGAATCGTCGCGTCGGGATCCGAGAGAAACGTCCCGCCCGTATTGTCGACGCCGGCACTCAAGGTCAACGTGCCCTCTTGCGCATCGATCGTCCCCGCCTTCATATTGAAGGGTGTGCGGATCGTCGTTCCATCGGCAGTGGTCTTTCGCCACGTCCCCTCATTGTTGATCGTCCCAAAGTTGCCGCTGACGTACCAAGGCTGGATGGTTCCGCCGCGAGATTCGACCACGCCGCCCGCAAGGTTGTTCAATGTGCCAGCTTGAGTCGAATTGGACGGATTCTGCGTGTAGATGTTGGAAGAGGATCCGAACGAAATAATGCCCGAATTGCTGAGCATGCCGAACAGGTACAGCGTCGCAAAACCCCCGATATCCAGGTTGCCCAGGTTATTCCAGGACGCGTCGACATCGAGGGTGCCGTCACTCCAGTAAGAGTCCCCAAACGTCGTCCAGGCACCGCCGATCGTTCCACTTTCGAAGTCGAGGCCGTTTGCCGCGACCGCACTTTCACTGACATGAAAGTCCGAGGAATTCAAATACAGCCGTTCTTCGCTGTACAGGGAGGCGATGTTGACTGTGCCGTAGAGAACCTGAATGAGGCCGTCGCCCGGCACGTTCGGGATCAACACGTTGGCTCCGAACCCCGGGACTTGATCCCCAGTCCAGTTCAATGGATCGGTCCAGTTGACTTCGTCGCCCCCTCCATCCCAAACGAAGTCGGCCGTGTCGTCGTCTTGGTTGGTCAGGTAGACGTGACGCGGGGTGACGTTTTGAAAGAGAGGGTCATCTGTATCGAGCAGACCCACCGCGATCGAATACTCGGTGTCGCCGTCGTCGACCGGGTCGTCCTGGCCTGTGATCGTCACGCTCCGCGGCAGATTCCAGTTCGCCTGTGTGAAGACGAGTGATTCGGCGGACACAGTCCCTTCGCGAACGTTGCTCGACCGAACGAACAGCGTGACGTCAGCAGTCGGTTGACGGTTCAATGCGACCGTCCACTCGGTCTGCCCACCCGCCTCGGTCGTGAACTCACTCGACGGAGCACCGAGTTCAAAATCGACTCCTTCGTCATCACGATTGGTGAGCGTCACGTCGGCGACGGGGCGAGCGTCGAAGTCGGGGTCGGCACTCGCCGTGGACGAACTGATGATCGTGTAGATGACGTCGCCATCGTCCTCCGGGTCGTTCAAGCCGGTTACCGTGATGTACTGTGGCACATTCCAATCAGCGGCGGTGAAGGTCAACATCGAAGACGACACGGCACCTTCGGTGTCGTCGCTGGTGGAAAAACCAACCGTCACGGGCGCGGTCGGGAGGTCTTCTAATTGAACCTTAAATCTCGCGGCTCCTCCTTCCTCGGTGGTGATCAAACCGTCGACCGGTTCGACGCGAACGCTTGGCATCTTGCTGAGGAAGGAGAGCGATGTCGAACTGACCTCGGATGTGAAATAGCGAGCGAATCCATAGTCAAAGTCGAATTCAGCATCGAAACCAGCTAGGCTGGAGTAAGTGATCGCCTCGAAAACGGCGCCGGGCTTTGGACGTTCCTCTGGATCGACTTCGATTCGGCCGCCCAGGTTGGCAGTCCCTGTAACAACCAATTTTCCGTCATCGACACTGGGAACAGGGTCATCGAGAAAAATCGAAACAGTGCCGCTTGTCGTAAAGTCGCCCTGAACCGTCAGCTCGCCCTCGAAGATATACAGATAGCCGCTGCTCACCAGATCGCCGAGGATCGTTCCGTTTCCATACAGTTCCCCAGCCTCAATCTGAACGGCGCCGCCAGTAGCCAGCGTACCTCCCGACTCAATTCCCGTGGTGCCGTTGTAGAAGAAGTCGCTTTGGCGATAGTCACCCGTGGTCACCAGCGAGCTGCCATCACCAATGTATATGTAGCCACGATTGATAAACGGATCGGGCAGCGACAGCGTTTTGCCCGCGTAGAGAGAAAGCCCTCCCTCGTTCGATTGCAGCGTGGCAAGCGAGCTCTCTCCGATAAGGTTGACGACGGAGCTTCCGGCTCCGTAGAAATCGATTGAGGCTTGATTGGTCTCGATTCCATCGTTGGGAAACGCCAGTTCGCCAGCCAAGGAATAGTAACCATCCGATAGCACATGATTGCTGAAGTTGGTTAGCTGCTGAGTGATCTCCAATCGCTCCGACTGCACGTCAAACGAGCCAAAATTGCTGACGGGTCCACCCGCCATTGTCAAGCTGCGATGAACTTCTAGGTTCGCGTAGTTCTCGACTGTTCCAATGATCGTTCGCGTACCGATCTCGCCACTTCCGTCACCGATGATTGAGGAAATGAATCCGTTGTTGGCGAGAACGCCGCCACTCACCTTCAGGACGGTGCTGCCCATGTCATCGTCATCGCTAGAGCCTTCGCTCAACTCCATGGCCCCGTCGTTTGTTAGGCCGCTCTGGAAATCGACAGTCAGGGTTGCCTCCGAGGCGGCGTAGCTGGGACTGCTGCTGCTAGGCAGCAATCGGAGCAGACCGTTGTAAGTGTTGAGAAACGTTCCCGTCAGCGCAACGGTCGATTGCGCGCTCGGACCATCCACGATGTGGTGGATCGCTTCGAAGACACCGTTGTTCTCGATATTGCCCGCAATCGTGCTTGATCCATCGACGAGCAGGGTGGAGTTGATACCGATCATCAGCGTCGACGCGGAGAAGTCGACCCCCTCCATGCGCAGTTGCGTCGGATTACCTATGCTGCCGAGCGTCAGCGACTGGACCGTCGCTGAGGACGTCAGACGCACCGGTGTTCCATCGGTCTGGTTGATCGTGACCTCGTCGGTCGCGCCGGGTGGTTGGTTCAAATCCCAGTTCAATGGATCGGACCACGAAGTCCCATCTCCGCCACCGTCCCAAACCAATTGAGCCAGCATCCGGCGGTCTTCCAGCCGCTCCATGGTCAAGCGATCTCGGCGAGGACGCCGTCTTCTGGCCGATGATTTCTTGCCGGTTCGATCTGTCTTTTTCACGGAAGCTTCTCCACACTTTGTTACCGCTTTTCCAACTCAACATCTCCGCAAACAACCAATGATCGCGATCCACTCGGGAACAGGACATTTCGCCCACGCTTCGGAGAGTGGCCTGATGGCCTGTCCGCCTAGCTTGATCAACCGCATTGCGGGGGGATGCGCAGCCCCCAGGGTACCTATTCATGCGTAATCCACCGGCTTAAGGGATCAAGGAAACCGCCAAAAAATCCTCAAGAGGCTATTTCCAGGCAAAAACAACAGAAATTCCAAGCGCCAGCGAGTGAGTCTCTACGCTAAGGAGTTCGCCCGGAACATGACTTCGACACGTGACAACAATCTCGTTCTGGAAGGTGAAGCCGTGAATGACGTTTCTGAAAACAACGAAGCTGCTTCCAACCGAGTCTGCGCCCACTCGTTATCGAATCGAGCTCGATCTGTGGCGAAACTTCGCCGTCATCCGCTCAATCGCGAGTGTCATCCAAGGTGTCACCACTTTGCGGGGCGATTAACGCGGTTGCCTCGTTCCGCAGCAGTTCGATTGTCAAACCACGGTGCCACGCGATGAATCCGGCCAGTTCCGTCTCGGCTGCGGCGTTCGCTTGCCGCAACTGCTGCTCGGCCGCGGCTGAATTGCCGAGTTTGTATTCGGTCATCGCCAGAAAGTAATAGGCGTATGACTCAGAAGTACTGAAATCGGTTTCCAATTCCGCGACTTTTTCCAGTTGCTGCTTTGCCTCCGTGTACTCGCCAGCTCTCATCAAAATCGCCCCTAAACCGCAGAAATACGACTGTTTCGCGGGATCACTCGCCGCCGCGGATCTCGCCAGCGAAATTGCTGGCGAATAGTCGTCGAGGCCATGTGGACCTAACGCGCACGTCCAAGCAGCGGAATACTGATCAACGACCATCCCTGCAGCTGGCGAGTCATCGATAGCACGTCGACAGCACTCTGCAAACGATGCAGGATCTTTCGCGTGCACGGCAAGTAACGCCGCCTGATAGAAATTGGCTGTGACAGCGTCGTCCGGAAATTTCAGCACGCGATGCAGCATCAAGCGTGCTGTCGACCAGTCCTGCTGATCAATCGCATCAGAGTAAGCCAGGTTGACTCGTGCTTGTAGTCTCGCTCGGGTGTGGTCTGACTTGGCAATCTGCTGCCCATGCCGAGCATCCCAAACGAGCAGAGGTCCGTCGTCCTGCATGGCGGCCAGCATGCTTCCATCGGGCGAGAACTTCACGCGATCGATACCCTTTTCAGTGGGCAGCGAGAGTAAGACAGCACCGGTGGTTGGATCCCAAATTTTGACGCTCAGATCTTCACCTGCCGAAGCGACGCGATTTCCATCGGGATGCCAGTCAAGTGAGCGCACCGATCCCCGATGTGATTTCCGAGTCCAGCGTGTACGGAGGTCACGAGTGGCGAAAACGCAACAAGTACCATCTTTGGATGCAGCCGCAATCCACTGAGAATCCGGCGACCAACACGTCGCAGTCGCGGTCACGCGATGACGGCCAACGCGGGCTCGTCGATGTCCTGAGCCGTCCGTATCGAAGACGTGGAGCCAGCCCGCGTATCCAATTGTGCCATCATCCGACACGTTGCCGTTCCCGGCCATCGCGATCGATTCGCCGGAGGGAGACCACGCGATCTGCTGAACAGACCTGATAGGATCGTCGGAGCAAAGCACGTGCCGTGATCCATTCAATGAAAACAGCGCAGGAGTCGAATTCCATGAGGGCCGAAGAGCCACACGTTTGTTGTCAGGTGAAAGGGCGATCACTTGGCCGCCATCCATTAAGAGATCGTACCCCAACGCAGGATTCAACAACGAGAGCAAGCGACGAGAGGACCTATCCACGGCCCAATTCTCGTCCAACAAAAACAAATCATTTCCGACAGGAGGAGCCAGAGTTGCCACCACACGCCCCGTTCGCGGATCCACATCGGCGAGCTGGCGGGGACCTCGAATGACACGTAAATGCCCCGCTTCGTTCCAAGCGAACGACGCCTCTGTCAAAAGATCTGGGATGTCCCATGCATGCCGGTCCTGTGGATCGTTCAGTGTCCAGACGTTTGCGAATCCATCACTGCCAACAGACACCAACTCTTGTGAATCGGGCCTCCACGAAATCGCATTTACCATCCCAACGTGGGCCTGAATGCGTTTGACCAAACTCCACGTATTCGTGGTCCAGATTTTGACGTCGCCATCGTTACCCGCCGTGGCAAGGTAACTACCATCCAGACTCCAAGCGACCCGGTTGAAAATCCCTGAATGTGCCGAAAATCGCTTGGTCTCCTGATTCCGCTCGGCGTCGAAGATGACGCACTCACCATTCTCGCATGTGTATGCAAGTCGCTGTGAATCATTCGACCACGCTCCCTTGGTAATCCTTTTTGGTTCATCGATCCGAAACAGTCGTTCCAGTCCGGTTGGGGACAATATTTCAAGCGAGTCATTCATGACGACCGCGATCTTCGATCCTTCATGATTCCATGCGGCGTGATGAATGTGATTCGTGGTCGATGTACTGTGAATCCGTGTCCAATCATCATCGTGTCGTTCAAACACGTTGAAATTCTCGGATCTGTTTTCAAGCTCTTTCGCTTGAATCGAACCCGTCATAATCTCAGTTCCAGATTGGTTCCAACAAATTGACCAGACCGATTCCTTCGAGGGCTGGAACTGCGTCACCTTATCGGTGGCTTTGTCCCAAATTCGGACGAGACCTTCGTCAGCTGCACTCCCCCAGGCCAGACTTTGTCCGTCCGGAGCCCAAGCGACACATTTCAATATTGTTTTCCCGAGATGCCATGCTTGATCCTGCTGGCCCGTGGCGGCATTGAATACTCGGCATGAACCATCATAGCTAACGGTCGCGATTTGCTTGCCATCGGGACTCCAATCGACGCCGGCTACGTGAGCCTGTGACACCCTCCAGGTTATCGAACTCTGGCTGGATTCGCCCAGCAGATAGCTCCATTCCCATGATCCGGTCTTGGCGGAACCATAGATGGGTGCGTGATTCAGCAATGTCTCACGTGCGTCAGAGTGGAAACCTTCGCGGATCTCCGACGCTGCCAATCGCATGTCGGCGCGATACAGTGCTTGTTCCGCGCGGTTACGCTCAAGTGCCTCGCGTTGCCGCGCCTCATCGGCTTGTTGTGCATTGAATTTCGCTCGTTGTGTCGCCACGCTTGCCTCGGATGTCATCTTGTTAGCACGAGTGGCTTCGCGCTGAGCGTCAGCCGCTGCGATCTTTGCTTCCGCTGCACGCTCAAATGCGTTGATTGCGTAACCGATGCTCGCCGCCGCGCCCGCGATGGCCGTCAGAAAAATCAAGCTTGCGGCTGTCAGCGAGGCTCGATGTTTCTTGACGTACTTGCCAAGCTGATATCCCATTGACGGTGGATGTGCTTTGACCGGTTCATCGTTTAAGTATCGGCGAATGTCATGGGCGAAGTCGCTTGCCGATTGGTATCGACGTTTGCGATCCTTTTCTAACGCTTTGAGAACGATCCAGTCGACTTCGCGTTTGAGCGAATCGGCCAGTTTCCGCGGATCGACGCGACGGCGATCATGAAACGTCGATTCCGCTTTGGCCGCTAGGGTGCTGATCCGCTGACTAGGTCGCGGAGGTACACTTTCTTGAATCAACTGCCGCAATTCGTCGAAGCTGGCTTCCTTGAGCGTCTGGCGATCAAACGGCAGCGATCCGGTCAGCAACTCGTACAGGACGACGCCGAGCGAGTAGATGTCGCTGCGAGTGTCGACGTCCAGATTGTTCATCTCCACCTGCTCGGGACTCATGTAGGCGGGGGTTCCGATCAACTGGGCAAAGCCGGTGTAAACCGTGCCGTCGGTCAACGGCTGCGTGGTCGCCTTGGCGATTCCAAAGTCGATGACTTTGGCCACCGGCTTGTCGTCGAGCATCGTGACCAGCAGATTGCTGGGTTTGAGATCGCGATGGATGATTCCCTTTTTATGTGCGTGTTCGACGGCGCTGCAGACATCGATGAAAAGATCAAGTTTCGCGGGAAGCTCCAGGTCGCGAGATTCGCAGAAATCGTTGATCGGAACCCCTTTGACCAATTCCATCACGAAGTAGGGCCTTCCATCCTCCGTCCTTCCCCCGTCGAACACTCGTGCGATGTTGGGGTGGTCCATCAATCCCAGGGCTTGTCGCTCGCTTTCGAACCGGGCAACAACCTGTTTGCTGTCCAAGCCCGGCTTGATGACTTTCAACGCCACACGGCGCCGGATCGGCACGACCTGGTCAGCGACATAGACCACACCCATCCCGCCTTCGCCGATCGGCTCGCGAAGCATGTAGTTGCCGATCTGGATTACCGGCAGTTGGGACGTGGCGACGGCCCAACCGACCTCCGAGCTTCGCTCAATCCCGACCGGAGGTTGCAGCAGACTCTCCGCCGCGAAGTAGTCGGCCACCATCGACTCGACCTGCCGCAGCAGTTCGCGGTCATGGCCGCAATGTGCTTCAAGGTATAACGTCCGTTCGGCGGGGCAGGCGATCTCAATTGCGTTGACCAGCAAGGTTTCCGCTAAAACATCATTCGTGGACGACATTTTCCAAACCTCAAAGCATCATCAGTAATTTTATTGGTAAGCCGGAGCCATACTCAATCGTCGAAGCAGATGTCACCTGATCTCTGTCTCGAACTCTGGCGAGCCCGGCTACCCGACAGGTGACCGCACACTTGTCATGCGAAAACGAGGCTCGAATGGGATCACAAAATCGATCAATCCGGGGGATCTTGTTGTGCAGCATTCAACGAAGGGACGTTCAAGGACCGCAGAGGCGGGAGGTAAGAACGCTCGCTAACCCTCTTTTTTTCTATCCGCGTCCGGTTGCAGATGACGGTAAATCCAGACTCTTGATGCTGCCCAATCCCGTTTGACGGTTGGCACAGAGACTCCGAGTGTGTTGGCGATTTCCTCGTTGGTCATCGACGCGAAGAAACGCATTTTGACGACCTGCGCTCGCCGGGGCGATTCCTTTTCAAGTTGATCGAGGGCCGCTTGGACTTCGAGGATCCGTTCGTCGTCAGCTGTTACCTTGCTAGAAATCCGTGAGAGCCCTGAAACACGAATGCGATCTCCACCGCGTTTGAGCGACTTGATACGGCGCGCTTCGTCAACCAGGATCCTTCGCATCGCTTCGGCGGCAGCACCGAAAAAGTGTGCGCGAGATTGCCAGAGAGACTGAGAATTCTCATTGACCAAGCGAACGTAGGCTTCGTGTACCAAGCCGGTGGTCTGCAGCGAGTGATTGCCGCCTTCACGACGCAACTTGCCCGACGCCATCCGCCGTAATTCCGTGTAAACAATTGGCAACAGGTCCTTGGTTGCCGCAATTTCTCCAAGCGGCTTGTGGGTCAGCACCGTCTCTTCGTCGTTCATCGTTGGGTCGCCAGCAGGTAAAATGCTCAATACTCTCGCAGCAAAGTGTTGAAAGAGACGTCACTTGAGCCCTCGAATTCTACCAAGACACACTCTAAGGAGGGGGTTATTCTTTCTAAAACGGGGGGATTCCGCCAGATCAACGCTTTTACCGATCTGCGTTCAAGACGCGAGTGCCAAAGATATAGATTTCGGAATATGGCCGAGAGCCTTCTCTTTTATCCTCTGGCCGACATCGTGATCAGCGTAACGCCAAAACATTGCATGGATCGCGCGTGTTGCCAAACTCACGAACAGCGATCGTCGATTTGCTTCGGCGCAGTGGACGGCAAGCACGTCAGTAGGTCATCCTGTGCCTGACAAACGTTTTGTTTTGGCGCGAAAAGACTAGGTTGAGATTTGCACATCATTCGTTGACTAAGCTCGCTTCAGAGGACATTCGGGTTTCCATTAGAAATTCAATCCAAATGGACGGATTACCCTCTCGGGTTCGTCCGATTCGATCTTCGAACCGATTTCGCCTCCGCGTCAACTGCCTCCTTCTCGACACCGAAATTGCGGAAGGCGATCGAAGCTTTACCGTCAGCAGTTTGCACTCCGGAAGCCTCAGTCAGCCATGTCGTCGGATCCTTGACCTTACAGGTCCCCGGCTGATGCCAGTCGTCACCAATCCTCGCTCTCGTTGATTCGACCTTCGCCATCGACAATGCATTCCCTGCAGCCTTGAGCGCACCGCGGCGTCGCCAAGCGGATGCCGAGCCCCTCAGTTACGTGCCAACGCGGTGCCTCCACTTCCGTCGAATCACACTCCCGTGGCCTCGGACCATCCACAGTGGACAGTGTCCTGGCGAACGGCTCCGGTGTTCGACCTGTATCGACTTGGCAATTCTTGAAGATGCTGATGAGGGCGACTACCTCAGCCAGGCATGTGGCGGCAAACATGTTCACCCCACCCGACTTACAGCGTAATCCAAGGTCGTGCCTCGATCGACGCATAGGCCGTCGACCAATACTGGGCCTTGACCGACGAAGACAAAAGCGAAGGTTGACTGGACGAGGAACTGATTGAGCTGTGGGTACCTTAGCCCGGATGATTCATGACCGATGTAGGCCGGATCAAGTCAATGCTTGCTGTGCCGGTGGCAATGGTCAAGCAACGATGCGAGTTGTGGGAGAGGATTTGGTGTGGACCAACACAGTCTATGACATGGATGGCAAAAAAACTGTTAGCGACTTTGTCTATCAAAAGCAGGATGCCAGGACCATGCTTGTGAAATATACGGATGCGGAGGATGGGAAACAGAAGACCGTTAAGTGTACGAAGATTGGCGACTGAGCTTGCGTCAATTGGATGCCGCTATCTCGTAAAGCTTACTCAACAGCTGGTCGCCTTCGCATACGAGAGTCCTTGCTCATGATGGTAGTGGCGGATCGTCCAAATCGTGCGTGACTGCGGTAGCAAGTCTGAGTACTGAACGATTTCCAAACTGCGTTTCCGTTTGTCGATCCATTGCGATTCCTGGCCGTTATCCGCGAGTGGAAAGCCGAATACAACCAACGGCTTGACTAGGCCGCGAAAAACGCTCGCTGACGCGATTGCGGTGAATCTCACCGGGTTCAGAAAACGCGTTAGGCGACAAGTCTGAGCAGCCAAAACAAGTTGTGACGTCAGATAGCTCAGGATAGCGATCATTGGTTGGATGCCTCTCGCTAATCAAGTTGTAACAACCAATGGAGTTGATCTTTGTCGTCGTTCTTGGCAATACGGTTTTACAGCTCTGCTCTGCTCGTCTCGGTGCGATGTAACTACTCAGTCTCGGGTAGTCTTGGCCCTTAACCGGGAACTGGAATCGCTTTCAGTCGATTCGGCAATCGGTGTTCTCAACGATCGCACCGACAAGTCGCTTCGTGACATTCGAACTCGGCCTCCCTATCAGGGATCGGGAAGCGTCGTTGCCCCAAATTGGATTATTCTGGGGAGCCAATCCATTGGGGCCACCCATCATCCAGACGCGACAGGTAGGCGCGAGACGCCCAGTGCCAGGACGTGAAGAACCAGCCATGTTCAATACACGATTGAAAGGACTCCCTCGCCGCCTCCGGGTTGCCTTGTCCGATTGCATCGCACGCCGCGTAGAAGTCTAAGTAGCCAAGTAGGAGTCCCGGGCCTTCGGTCCAATCGTAACTCGGCCATCGGTCTCGCAATTTCGCGGGATCAAAATCTAACTCAATGAGGATGTCGTAACCTGGTTGGAAACCCACCGTCAGGACATCCTTAAGCTCGTCCGTTGCTCGGCTTGCAAGTTCCCTTACCTTTTCTCGCTCGCCAAGCATTAACAATGTCGACAAATCGAGGAACAAGTACCCCCCTTTTCCTGAGGCGATCTTGTTTTCCGCGTATCGCAAGACTTCCTGTTTCAGTCCGTCTCGAAACGTTGCATCGCTCGCTTGCGCATCGCATATTTGAATCCAGTGTTCGTGGAACCTTGCCACCGCTGCAAGGGGATGGTCCTGCATCTTCTCCATCGTCTGGTTTGCCTCGTCTACCCGACCAAGACCCAGCCAGTAGAGGGCGCAAGTTTGGTTCCAAAATGGATGATTGTGTGGCAGATCCGCCTTGGCGATCAAATCAGCGAGGCGCCCCTTCTCGCCAGTCTCCTGAAAGGCAATAAGGCACGCCCACATCGCCTCGAAACTTCGAGGAAATTGAACAACGGCTTCATCTGCATATTGAATCGCTGTTTGCTCAAAACTCTTTGCCTCATCGTTTAGTTCCCCTGCTCTATCGGCGTCAGAAACCGCCAGTTTTCTCCAGACATCGCGGGCCTGCAGATTAATCGTGATGAGCGCCTGGAAAGCTAACGGACTGTGGCGCAGAGACCCTTCCACGTAATTCAAATCTTCCAAGGCGGCTTGTAGAAGTTCCTGCGACTCGCCCAAATCATCGCAAAACAATGCACGATAGCGAAGGGCCATGGCTCGCAGGAGACGAACGACCGGATAGTTTCGATGGTCAGTCTCCAAGTCGGTCAATATTTCAATTGCCTCTTTGGGGTAGCCGAGCCCCATCGTGTAAGCAACGATTAGTTTCTCGTCGTAGGTCCGTTCATCTAGGTTTTGCTCGTGCAGATCTTCCACAGCCTCCATCCATGCGATCTCGTCGCCATCCCAGTAGTCGACCATGCTTAGCAAAGCGAATGCGAGCGTGTTGTTGGGAGATGATCTCAGTACCAGGTCGAGTTCTTTACGCGCTGTTGCCGCATCACCTTGAAATTGGGCGAGCATTGCGGAGCCGTTGTGTACCCAAGTCTCCGTCGCGCCAAAGTCTTGCGCCCGAGCCAGCATCTCTTCGGCGGTCTGAAAATCTCCTCGCCACAAGTTGGAAAAGAAGAACTCCTTGGTGAAGCTCAACTCGGCTTCACGCAGTTCCTTCTCCGCTTTAATAGCGTTGTCCTTCGCCTGGATAGCATCCTTTTCCGCCTGCACCGCGCGGTCTCGATCGTGTTGCGCACGGTCTCGGTCTCGTTGCGCTTCAGCCTGTCCTCGTCGTGCTTCAGCCTGTCCTTGTCGTGCTTGAGCGAATCCGATGCCCATTGTCGCGAATCCAACAATCAGCGATGCCGCAACTGCGCTGATTGCGATGACGAATCCTCGATTCCGGCGAACGTACTTGCGGACGCGGTATGTGGTGCTCGGCGGACTTGCCAGTACGGGCTCGTCTTGCAGATGGCGTTGCACATCACTGGCAAGTTCAATCGCCGTTCCATATCGTCGTGACCGGTCCTTTTCCAGAGTTTTCATCACGATCCAATCAAGATCGCCGCTCAGACTTTTGGCAAGCGAGAAAGGGTCAGCATGACGGCTGCGTGCGATATCCTCAATGGAGGAGGTCTTAACGGCAACTTCAGCTGCTTCCTCCGCATGTGGTTTTCCCTGCGAACGCTGCATTGCCGCCAACGTGCTGAGACGTAACGACGGTCGTGGGGGCTCATCCTGACGGATCATTCGGATGATCTCATCAATCGCTGCCCGCCGAAATTGGGCTGCTTCGAATGGAGTGGTCCCCGTCAGCAATTCGTAAAGCAGCACTCCCAGCGAGTAGATGTCGCTTCGTGTGTCGACGCCCAAACCCGACATTTCCGCCTGTTCCGGGCTCATGTAAGCGGGGGTGCCGATGAACTGGCCATATTCCGTGAACAGCGTCTTTTCGGTGAGGTCCTGCTGTGTCGCTTTGGCAATGCCAAAGTCGATGACCTTCGGAACGGGTTTCCCGTCATGGAGCGTCACCATGACGTTGGACGGCTTAATGTCTCGATGAATGATCCCTTTCTGGTGTGCGTGCTGGACGGCATGGCAAACGTCCCTGAACAATCGCAACCGTGCCTCCGTGTCCAATCGTTCTCTGTCACAGTAATGGGTGATGGGGTCTCCTCGTACCAGCTCCATAACGAAGTAGGGTCGCCCAGCCTCTGTTGCGCCCGCATCCAAGACCTTGGCAATGTTCGGATGCTCCATCATCGCGAGGGCTTGCCGTTCGGCTTCAAATCTCGCGATCACCTGCTGGGTATCCATCCCCTGCTTGATGATCTTCAATGCGACCTTTCGCCGAATCGGAGTGGTTTGCTGGGCCATGTAGACGACGCCAAAACCGCCCTCTCCCAACTTCTGTAGCAGCTTGTAAGGACCGATTTGAGTTCCGGGTTCTTCCTGCGCGCCGGCCGCGGCGACGGTAGGCTGAATCTCCTTTGGGGGCGAGTCGAGGAAACTGCCCGCCCCCGCGTGGGCGTTTAACAGCGTGTAGACTTCGCGCTGAAGTTCCTGATCTCCGTGACACGCTTGGTCGACGAATTGGTGGCGTTCACTATGAGATTCGATCTCGATGGCTTCGTCGAACAATTCTCGAATCTTCTGCTGTCGGTCATTCATGGCTAACTCCTGGTGGATACGCTCGTTTACGAACAGTGCGACGTGGCGACGAGAAATGTGCCATGCTTTCCCAGATTTCAGGAGTTTTCTTCGGCACGCATGTCTTTAAACAGCCATGCCTTGGCAAATGCCCAATGCCGATTTGCGGTTCGCGGGGAAATTCCCAATACCTCGGCCGCTTGGTGCGTGGTCATGCCCCCAAAGTAGCGAAGCTTCACGACCTCAGCAGCCACTGGTTCCTCAGAGGCCAGACGATCCAGCCCGTCGTTCAATGCGAGGAGTTCGCCGTCTGGTTCCTTCGAGGACGGTGCGGCCAAGTTCAAGTCGACTCGTGTCCGTCCCCCGCCATGTCGTAAGCGTTGGCGCCTGCGGGCGTTCTCTACCAGGATTCTCCGCATCGCTTCGGCGGCGGCCCCAAAGAAGTGTCCTCGACTGTTCCAGTTCTGGAATCTTTCAACATCAACTAACCGCAAGTAGGCTTCGTGGACCAGAGCGGTTGCCTGGAGGGTTTGCCCGGGCTCTTCCCGTGTCAGTTTCGCAGCCGCCAATTTGCGCAGCTCCTCATAGACCAAGGGCAGCAACTGTTCGGCTGCACCAGGATCACCCTGTTTGATCTGGGAGAGAATCTGGGTTACGTCGGGCATCATTACCAGGATAACACCGCTGGAGAGCAGATTCCATCAGCCCTGATGAAGACAGGCGGCGTGCGGCACCGGCCATTTGGCGGCGATGATGTGGCGACTGTTTCGCGGAGATGAAGCGCACTGCCAGCAGATAGCTAGATTTCATCGAGACAGCGGATGCATCGCTTGCTATCTGGAAGGAGCTGGGCAAGTCGCATCGGTGAACCGACCGAGGCGGAGCGAACAAACGCCCATTGGTCATGGGCAGCGAACGCACAGAGCTGAACGCGGGACCCGCGTCGTTTTGTCCAATCGACCGCAGTCGAGAGATGTCAGCCCCCATCTTTGGTTTGGCCCTTTCGACGAGAGACCGCCACAATCAACGTCGCTACAGCGAAGCCAAACATCGATCCCTGGGAAAGGAAATCAGAACGCAAGACACCGTTCATGCTACCTGCCAAGGAACTCGGATTCACGCTGTCTCCGCCAAGGACCTCCGAGAACGGAAGTATCGATATCTGACTCCAGAGCACCATCAGCAACAGCAAGAGGAGACTGATCGAGCCGATCACGATCGAAGTTCGCGCCATGCGAGCTTTGGTTTCCATCCTCGTCGCACCTGCGGCAATAGCGGCAGTGGCCGCCAGTAGGAGTGCATAGCCAACCAACATCGAAGTCTTGGCCCAGCGAAAAGAATCGAGAAACGCGTCGGCGTCAATGTGATCGGCCATTGCCAAGTCGCGGAAAGCAGACATCATCAGCCAATCACCGAAGAGGTTTGACGCGGCTCCTGCAATCATCAGCAATGCCGCATAGACAAGTAGGATTCTCGCAATGTGACTCGGCTTTCGCATAAGAAGCGTCAAGGACATCATTCCCAGGCCAAACATCACCGCGCCAAACGCACCAACGGGAGCCATGGATGTAACGTCGGAAAATCGCGAGTCGGGCTGCATCATCTCACCAATCATCGACATCATCCGAAACGGAGTTAAGGACCTGAAGATCAGCATCAACAGGCAGCCGAGTGGTGCTAGAAAAACAAAAGTTGGTTTGATCATTGTCGGATTTTGTCCTAGATCTGTTGGACGATGGCAATTGTGGTTTTGGATGTTGTGCAGTCCGTTTTTCCGGTGTTATCGCAACAAGGGTCGACGGTCCTTCCATGGCTGTGCCTGTTCAAGTTGTGAGGCGAGTCTGAATAGAGTCGCTTCATCGCCGAAACGGCCGAAGAATTGTACGCCAACGGGGAGGTTCTCAGCCGTCCAATGCAACGGAACGGACATCGCTGGCTGGCCGGTTTGATTGGCAATGACGCAAAACGGAGTAAAGGTCAACAGGTCCTCAATGTAGCCCTCGAAATCGTTGCGAGACTGTGACAAGCGTCCTGGCTCTAGCGGCAGTTGACCAAGCGTTGGCATCAGTAACATGTCGTAATTGCGTTGAAACCGCGCCATCCGACGCGACATTTCATGAAGTATCAACCGTTCACGTTCTAAGTCGATCGCTTTGGCATTCCCTGCTTGTTCATAATTGACTCGCGTGATGTACTCCAAATCCTCGTCCTTGAGCTTGCGACCAAGCTGTGCGAGCCTATGTTCAACTGCCAGTCTCGCACTCGTCGTCCACATGACAATCAGTTTCTCTGGCGCAAATTCGTTGACGAAGGATTCCGTCACATCGTCGACACGGTGCCCGAGTCGCTCGCACAATCGCCCCGCTTCCTCGGCCGCCCGCACGCAACTCGGATCAACCGGGCTGCCAGACGGGGAACGCGTGACGAGCCCGACGCGAAGTTGACCAGGTTCAATCGCAAGTTCCTCAAGGTAGTTTCTTTTCTGAGGAGGATGCGCATAAGCGTCGCCCTTAGCGGGACCACCGATTGTGTCCAACATTGCGGCGCTATCGCGCACGGATCTTGTGATAACGCCCAGCGTCGCCAGTCCTTGAAGCAATTCATAGACCCTCGGTCCGAGCGGCACTCGTCCACGAGTCACCTTCATCCCAAACAGGCCACAGCAAGAGGCTGGTATGCGAATGGAGCCACCACCATCAGAGCCACTTGCCATTGGGACAATTCCGGCTGCCACTGCTGCCGCGGAACCACCCGATGACCCTCCAGCAATGCGATCAAGATCCCACGGATTCCGTGTTACGCCAAAGATCGCGGATTCTGACGAGGCTGAACCGCCAAACTCGCAACTATGGGTTCGCCCCATGATCACAAGGCCAGCCGCTTTAAGTCGCTTCACGACCGTATCGTCTTCGGTAGGGCGATTGCCGCGATACAGGCTGGAACCCTCCGTGCATTCGATACCCTTCATCCAGTAGCCGAGGTCCTTGACGAGAAACGGTACGCCCTGGAACGTTCCGGTAGGCAAGTCTGTGCGAGCTTGCTTTCGAGCTAGATCGTAGAGCGGCGTCACAATCGCATTGATCTTCGCATTGACTGCCTCAGCGCGGCTAATAGCGGATTCAAGTAACTCGATCGGTGAAACCAACCCTTGACGCACTAAATTGGACAGGCCAACACCGTCGTACTTGTCATAATCTGTGAACACGGGCGCTCGAGTCTCGTCAGCCGATGCCACGGACGAACCAAGCATTGACGCGATGAAGCAGCCGCCACTCTTCAGAGCGTAGCGGCGATCAAACCGTGACGAGCGTGAAAACACCATCTGAATTCCCCGATTGCTAATCGATCTAACTTTACAACCATGGGATTTGATTGTACCCGCGATTCATCCAAAGGTCCCCGCATAGCTCTCCGAATAGTGGTACGCACGACAACTCGTGGCGACGCATGATCAACTCGAACAAGTACTCGCCCGAATGCTTGATCATCGCAAAGGTAGGTCGAGGCGTCGGCACCGGAAATCAACGAATCGAAAATGGTAGCGGGGTGAATGTTGCCGGATGCCGTTACGAAAACGACTTCATATTTGCGACTCAGTTGATCAATCGTTCTAGCGGTCCATGATGTTCTCGATTGAGTTCGCTAGCCTTGCCTACCGGCAGGGTAGACAATCGGAAGTGACCACCGGCCAACCGATTTCGGCATCGGATAGGATACGTTCGAGTCGAATTCCCAGACGATCCTGGGGTTTCGAACGCGACCCTGACACATCGAGTAATTCAAATCAAGATGAGGATAGAGCTACAATGAGACTCGCCACGACTCTTATCGCGTTAGGTCTCGTCGGTATTCTTACCGGGCCAAGTTCAATCGCTGATCCAGGAAGAATCCGTGCTCGCGATTTGGGCGTCCCATTCGATGGCACGCCTGGTGAACTCAACGCAATTACCGATGTCACGGGCGTCGAAGTTGGGTACTCGACCATCATTTCAGGAAATGGTTCGCTGGAGGTGGGAAAAGGTCCGGTCCGAACAGGCGTCACCGCGATCCTCCCACGTGGAAAGAAATCGGTCAGTGTTCCGGTCTTCGCTGCCTGGTTTTCGCAAAATGGCTTTGGGGAAATGACGGGGACGACATCGATTGAGGAGCGTGGATTCCTTCGAGGGCCAGTGATGATTACAAACACTCACAGTGTTGGCACAGTCCACGAAGCAGTGATTGCTTGGCGGGTAAAACAAGGTGAACCCGATGCGGGCGGGTGGTGGTCGTTGCCAATCGTTGCCGAAACCTATGATGGCGTGTTGAACGACATTAATGGATTCCACGTGGGGCCCCAGCACGCAATTCAGGCTCTCGAGTCGGCAAAGTCAGGCGTGGTTGAGGAGGGAAATGTTGGTGGCGGGACAGGAATGATTTGCTACGGATTCAAGGGCGGGACTGGTACGGCGTCGAGGAAGACCGAGGATGACGAGGGCGGCTTTACAGTGGGTGTGCTGGTACAAGCAAATCATGGTGGCAAGAAGCAACTGTTGGTCGCTGGAGTTCCAGTAGGGCGTGAACTGGCGGAAAAACCTGGGTTGTCCAAGCAGCTTTGGGGCAAGGGTGACGATGTGGGATCAATCATAATCGTCATTGCAACAGATGCGCCCTTGCTGCCACATCAACTCAAACGCGTTGCGCGACGCGCCACAATGGGGCTTGCTCGCACGGGGTCCACGTCTGGGAACGGGTCGGGTGATATCTTTGTCGCATTCTCGACAGCGAACACGGAGGCTGCTCGCGACAAGGGGATAGCCAACGTCAAGATGCTTCCAAATGAACGTATCGATCCGTTGTTTGAAGCAACCGTCCAGGCGACAGAGGAAGCGATCATCAACGCGATCGTTGCAGCCAAAACAATGACCGGCATAAATGACACGCAGGTTGTTGCATTGCCGCACGACGAAATGAAAGATGTATTGAAGAAATACGGTCGGCTAACGAGCAGCACTGACTAGCGGTTGCACGATTGATGCGTTGCTGGTCGCTGGCCTCAACCGCGGTCCTATTTCATTGATCCAACAACACGACTTCTGACAGTACTTCATCGCCTCAACGGACGTTTTCGGGTAAACTGGAGTCTCAATCAGAGATTGAAAACCCTTGCAGTCGTGATGCGAAATGTTTGTAAGCAGCCGTGCTCGAGGCGGGATGGTATCCGGCTCATTTTGGAGTGAGAGAGGTTCATTCCGCTCCTGCAGAGTCGAGCAGAAAGGTTACTTACAATGTGGATGGCAACACCGTCTCAAGGTTGAGTGCTGTGACTTTCAGGTCCATGTTTGTTCATCCCACAGGACATGTGTTTCTGCAAACTCCTGAAAAACGGACGGATAGCCACGCACCTCGATGAGTTTTTCACCAGGGATGGAACATCTCTAATGAACAAAGACAAATAACTACCGAAACGCAATGAGTGACCGCTACGAACCACCAAGTGTTTTGAAAGACGTCCTATACGGCGTTTCTCCCCACTTACAGCTTTCGATCGCCTCGGAGTTTGTTGGGACTTGGAACCAGCACCTGAAGTTTACCGGTCATCATCGATCCTGTCTTCTCGTTCCTGACGATCGCGTGTCATTACCCTCAGCACGTTTCTTTTGGGACAACAGTTTTCTTTTCTCCTTTGACGTTGATGATACTTATCAATTAGCAATCGTGTTGAATCGGTGGCTCGGCGACAACGCGATGCCGTCGGCCCTGCGAAAAGAGTTCCCATGGCTGGAAATTGGAACACTCGCCGACTACTACGAACAAGGCAGGCCGGTAGAGGGAGAGTTCCTTCAGAGCTGGGATGAAATGCTGAACGAGTTCTACGGTCTGCCGGCTGAGTTGGTGGAGGGCCATTTTGCGGTCAACGCATGCCGGTTGCTTACCGCCATGCGGTCTAGAGGTTACGATCGACGACTACGAGCGGGACAATCACTTTGGACGTTGATCCTGTCACGATCGCGACGACACGGACTCCGCGAAGAGCAGCAAGCGATCGCGTTTATGTTCCATGAAGAGGACAACGGAATGGATGTGGCGCGAGGCACATGCCGCGATGTCTTTCAAGCGATGCACGAGGAACGGGACGACAACATCGTTAGGATGACCACCGTAACGCTTAACACTGAAATCGTTGCGATGCTCGATCAGCTTGTCTGCGTCGAAATCGATTGAGTTGGCTCTCGCGATTTCGGTGACAAGGTGCCTACCAAGGGCGGAGCGCCGCTCGACATCGGCGGCAATTCATGCGATTCCGTGGCCACCGATTCTCGCGTATGCACAACGATGAATGGATCGATTAAGCGACCGTTCAAAGCTGTTCTTACCAAATGTGCGGCGAAAGCTTTACGCCATCGCAAAGCCACATGTTTTTGCACAAACGATTGCTTGCCTCCATGGAAGCGTTATGATTGATTCAATCCGCTTCTACTAACGCATTGTCAAGGAACCGAATCATGAGAGCATCCGTTACTCATTTCGTCGTTGTGGCCACTTTCATTCTTGCGACGGGCGAAATCAGCCTGGCCCAAAACCAACCGAACAACCATGATGAATTGAACAAGCACCTTGGGTGGGTGATCGGAGAGTGGTCGGCCGAGATGACAGCACCAGATGGTCAGGTTCAGAAGACTAGAGCAAAATACCAATGGGTCGCGCAAAAACAAGTCATTCGTCTGGACTTGGAAATTGGACCTTGGGAAGGACTCAGCATGATTCATTGGGATCCTTCAGACAGGACGATCAAAATGTGGGGCGCCAACTCTGCCGGTGGCAATGGTCAAGCAACGATGCGAGTTGCGGGAGAGGATTTGGTGTGGACCAACACAGTCTATGACATGGATGGCAAAAAAACCGTTAGCGACTTTGTCTATCAAAAGCAGGATGCCAGGACCATGCTTGTGAAATATACGGATGCGGAGGATGGGAAACAGAAGACCGTCAAGTGTTCGAAGATTGGCGACTGAGCTTGCGTCAATTGGATGCCGCTATCTCGTAAAGCTCACTCAACAGCTGGTCGCCTTCGCATACGAGAGTCCTTGCTTATGTGGTAGTGCGGATCGTCCAAATCGTGCGTGACCGCGGTAGCAAGTCTGAGTACTGAACGGTTTCCAGAATGCGTTTCCGTTTGTCGATCCGTTGCGATGCCTGGCGATTATCCGCAAGTGGAAAGCAGAACACGGCCAACCGCTTGATTAGGCCGCGAAAAACGCCTGCTGAGGCGACTGTGGGCCTGGTTTCGAGGGGAATCGTCGCGGGGTTCAGAAAGTGCGTTAAACGCCAAGCCAGGGCGGTCAGAATAAGTTATGACGTCAGATAGCTCAGGATAGCGATCATTGGTTGGATGCCTCTCGCT
>NZ_SJPV01000024.1 GCF_007860135.1 Novipirellula artificiosorum | reverse complement strand
TGTTGGGTGGCATATTCGCGATGACTGTACAGACGATGCTGGAAATGCCCTATTTCCAGGACCTCTTGCGCTCCGGCATACACGATGAATGTTCCAATATTTTGCAGAGTGAAATCAGGTTACCGAATACAGTGGATTCAAGAACACCGTTATTTACGGTCATTCTTGCTGTAGAGGCGATGTTGCATCCGAATGCACCCGAGTTTCCATGCCAGCTTCTCACTCATAAAGGTGATTTTGAGCAGGCAAACGGTTTGCCGCACCAATTCGGACGAATTTCTTTCCGCCGACACGCGCCGATGGCCAAACCGGCCTACACTGCGCGCGTCTGCAGGACGAAAATCCCGGGTGTTCAAGCTGATTGCCCTCACTGCACGACATCCATTCGAGGTCAATTCCAACGAACGTCCCGATGCCGCACCCGCCCAGCCGAGCGTAATCCATTCGACGGCCCGGTCAAAGCGGCGAACCTGATCGGCGACGGTTTTTACGGAGTGGATGTCAAAGAAGTGGGCGAAACTGTGACCACACTGAAGTCATATCAGCAATAGAAAGCATCGATGCGCAGCTTGTCGGACGAGTCGTCACAACACAGCCCGCGGTAGACGAGGGCCAAATCACCTCGCCAGTGATCAACCTGCCGCCCGGTCACCCTGGCAAAGCCTACCCCGGCACGCCCGACTACCCTGTCGTGCATCCAGGCGATTGGGGCGAGAACTGGCCGAGCTACACCGGCATCTTGGATGTTTGGCCGCCGACGTACGAAGACGAAGAAGAAGAAGAAGAAGAGTAGTCGTCAGTAAATATTCAAACCACACCGCGGCTGCATTGGTCATTCAAATGCAGCCGTTTTTCTTTACCGATACAGGTTCATGTCAGCCTGCATGACACCAGTCGATCATTTCACAGCCGATGGCGGATGCCATTGGGGGACAAGTGCCTCGGTGTCCGCCAACCAATGATCGAGCGTTTGACTCAGAGCGGTGACTTTCTTTGGCATCGCAGGTGCCAAGTTCGTTTGCTCGCCGATATCAGTGCTCAAGTCGTACAGTTCGTAAGCGTGCTTACCATCGTCGCCGCCAAACCAAAGTCGGATGAGTTTGTAATCGCCTTCGCGAACGAATGATCCGCCAACGGTGCCCGCCAGCGTTTTGGATCGGGGGAAATGGCAGAACAAGCGTTCCCGATTCAAAGTCGTTTCGTCAGACAGGACCGGCAAGAGACTGATTCCGTCAATCTCTTCACGCTGCGATTCGTCGGCACCCGCGATCGCTGCCAAAGTGGGAAGCAGGTCGATCGCATGAACCGGCTGGTCGCACTTGGAATCGGCGGGGACCGTTCCCGGTTTGCGAACGATCATGGGCACTCGCACACCTCCTTCGTAGAAACAAGCCTTTCCGCCTCGAAGCGGTGCGTTGGAAGTCACCGGAACCGGGAAACGTTTCGCGTACTCGCCCCGCATATTGCTCCAATGAACACCGCCGTTGTCGGACATGAAGAACACCCACGTCTCTTCAGCAAGTCCTTCGTTTTCCAGCTTGTCAAGAATCCGGCCCAGGCTTTCGTCCATCGCAAATAGCATGGCCGCCATCACGGGATTCTGGTGCGTGAGACTCTTGTCAATCTTGGCGGCAAACCGTTCGACGTCTGCCGGCCGTGCTTCGTACGGCGAATGGACGTTGAAATGCGATAGGTACATGAAGAACGGAGCGTCGCCTCGATTGTCGATCAGCCGGCAAGCTTCGTCGGTCAGTCGCTCGCAGATGTACTCGCCGTCGGAGCCTGGTTTCAACGCGGGGATTCGATTCGGTGCGAAATACCCGCCACTCGGTCCGGCACCTCCGACACAAATGACTTTGTCAAACCCTTGTTGTTCGGGCCAATACTTGGGTTGATTGCCCAAGTGCCATTTCCCAAGAAACCATGTGTCGTACCCATCGCCTTGAAGAGTTTCGGCGATCGTTGTCTCTTCCAGGGGCAGGTGCGATTTACTCTCGGGCCAACGAACGGTCTCGCCCCGTCTGGGTTGAGCGGGAAGTTTTGGTTCGGCCTTGCTTTGTCCGGTGATGGCTTGGTGCATCGCGAATCTGGCCGGGTACTTTCCTGTCATCAGTGCCGCGCGGGTCGGCGAGCAGAGTGGCTGTGCGTAGGCCTGGGTGAACGTCATGCCTTGTTTGGCCAGGCGTGTCATGTTCGGCGTTTCGTAGAACTCGCTTCCGTACGTCGAACTGTCCATCCAGCCCATGTCATCTACGAGGAACACGATGACGTTGGGTTGCTTCGCTTCCGCCGAGACGGCTGTGCAAGTGACAATGAAAGCCAATCGAGTGACGATTGTGCGCATGGTGTTGCTCATGTTTTCAAGGCTGCCAGCCTGTGCTGCGTTGTCAGATTCATTTGGATTGCAATGCGGCCGTTCGTACGACGGTCGAGCGTCGAAGCAACTCGTCGTGGATGCGTTGCGATTGACCGCGAAACTTCTTTTCGTTCGCCGCTTCGATCTTCGCTGTGTTCATGCCGTCGGGTCGAATGTCTTTCAAGCCGACTCCGTAGGTTCCCAGCAGGGCCCAGTACGTGGCCGAGTCGGAGTGGTCAACGCCGTTGTACACGAACTTGCCATCGACAAAGATCTCGCCCAGTCGGCTCGTACGGAATTGTTCAAAATAATCCCGCCCCTTGGGGCCTCCACTGACGATGCCGTGTTGGCCGATCGCGCCGCATTCGTGATAAGTGATCTTGCCCGCCGCGGCGACTTGTTTCATGTAACGACAGGCCTCGGCGTCTTCACGGCAGTTGGCGACGTTTTCGGGATGCTCTTTCGAGCCTTGATGCAGTGGCGAATTGGTCCAATGGGCGATGAAACGTACCCGCTTGAGAACGTCATCTTTGCCGGTCGTCAGACAATGATTGACCAGAATCGCTGGCTCGGTCAGCGAACCCCAGCACAGCACGTTGAGCGGTTCGTCATCCGGCAGCATTGCGGCGGTCGCTAGGAGTTTTGCGATGGTGTCGTAATCGTCGAGCGAAGTGTAGGTGCGATTTGGCTTGAACTTCTCGGCTGTCTCTTTGATGCAAGATTGCTGGAAGGAAATCGTCTCCGGGTAATCCCCGATCGTTTCGTTGAGCGCGGCGACGTCGGCACGGTAGGCATCGCCGAAAAACTCGTCGGCCCATTGGGCTTGATCAGGCGACGTGCGGTGCTGCCGGCGATGCGTGCTGGCGACGACGATCCCCAGCGTGTCGAACTCGTTGGCCATCAACAGGTAACCTGCCATTGCGGAAATGTCGTCGGGATCGTTGACGCTGCCTCCGCGTTCGTTGCCACGCAGTCGCTTGTCGCTCATGTCGGTGATGATCCAAACCTTGGGTCGTGATCGCTTGGTGGAAGTTTTTTCAACTTCAACTTCACCTTGAGCTTCGTCGATCTCAATCTCGCCGCCCTCTTCGCTGGTCAGCATCTGGCCAAGTTTCTCGACACCATTGATTTTGATGGTGGCCTTGTCCTCGGCGCGGAAGCGAATTTTGTTAACTGAAATGTCGTTGGCTTGCAGGCTGGCGTTGTCCTTAACGTTCGCTTCGCCGATGCTGTTTTCAGGTTGCCAAGTCATCGGGCGACCGAAGTGAACGCGATCAGCGATCAGTTTTGACTCGCCAGAAAGTTCCAGCGTCGTGCATCCGAACGTCAGGTCTTGTTGCTTTTCCATCCCCTGTACGCGAACCGTCCCGGCTCCCTGCATCCATTCACAGATGTGGGTCCGACCGGTGATCGTCGCGTCGGTTTCGTCGCCGGAAAAGTACATCGCATACATGGAGATGCCGGCCGGATCGTCACCGGATCGTTTCAACGTCAAGTTGCCGATCGACAACGGCTCGGCCAGATCATTGGTCAGCGTCGTTGCGCCTTTCAGGTTATGAACGAACAGCGACACGATCATGTCTTTGGACGCATCCAACGTGACTTCCGCAGGAGGCTGCCAGCCACCGATGCGTCGCAGGAACAGAAACCATCGCTCGACGCGCGTGTTGGCCATCTTTAAACGCCAATTCACCCCGGGCAACAAATTATCGCGGTCGTAGGTCGCCGTGATGGAATCGCCCGGCAACAGATCGAGCTTCGTCTCGCCGCCCTCGTTGCAATAAACGCCAAGACCGATTGGAAAGTCCGAGTCGACTAGTTCGACGTCGGCTTCGCCCGAAAGGATGATTGCATCGGGACGCGGACCGGCTTTCAATCGCTTGCCGCGAAGGACGCCTTTGCCCGTCTCCCAGTGAAAGCTGATGCCGTAGGAATAGGAGACCGTTGTGTCGGTGGCTTCCCAGAGTCCGTCGAAGAGATGGAAAACGGTGTGGATCGCAGTGCCATCTTTGTTGACAAAACCACCGACCTCGCAGTTCTTCGTGACCAGCGTGCCGCCCCGCCATTCAACGCTGTGCTGTCGCGAGTAATCGCCGGTGATTTCCAGCGTGCAATTCTCAAGCGTCAACGTGCCACCGTTTGGCAGAATAAGTGAGCCATCAAGACGAATGTGAGTGTCGCGAATCGTTTCGTCGCCACGAACGGTCCAGTCGCCCGAACGCAGGGCGATTTCATCAGCTCTGGCAGGTGCGTCTACCAGCAAACAAACGCTGGCTGTCAGGATGGTCAGGAATTGAATGCGTCGAAATACGGCGAGATGACGTGTATCGCGAGTCTTGCAAATCATGTTATCCATTTCGGCCTCCGAGCGATTTCGCGAATGTCTTTGGAACCAATTTTCGGAATCTTGCCTTGGTAGATTGGAATTTCGGCTTCTCGGCGAGGTTGGTGAACTCGTGTGGATCACTTGAGTGATCGTAGAGTTCCTCAGTTCCATCGGAATAGCGAATGTATCGCCACCGTCCGCTTCGCATCGAAAAGCGGTCTTCACCATAGGTTGTGATGGCGGGATGTGGCCAATCTACAGTTGGGTCGGCCAGCAGTGGCGAAATGTCGTTCCCGTCAAGTTGATGGGACGTTTTCGGCAAACCACAAATCGTTTGCAACGTTGGGTAGAGATCAATGAGTCCCACCGTGGCATCACTCTTTGAACCGGCGTTCTTTCCCTTAGGCATCCGGATTAACAGCGGTACGTTTGCTGACTTTTCCCACAGCGTTGATTTGCCGTAATGATGCTTCTCTCCAACGTGATAGCCGTTATCGGAAGTCACGATCACGATGGTGTTGTCGGCCATTGGCGTTTGGTCGAGTGCATGGATGACACGGCCAAGATTCCAGTCGGCGAACGATGTGCACGCCAAGTAGCCATGGAAAACGCGTTTCCAGTCATCGACGGAACGGTCTCCGTGCGCTTCCCAGCGTCCCTTGTAAATAGCGGCAAGATCGCGCCCCGATGACGGCACATCGTCGAGGTCCGTTTGAGAGTATCCCGGTGGCGGAAAAGCGACCTGATCCGTTGCATACTGCTCAAAAAACCGTCGTGGTGCTGTCCAAGGATTGTGGGGACGCCAGAGGCCATAAACCATCAAGAACGGCTGATCCGAATTCCGCTTCTTCAGAAATTCAATCGCGGCATTCGCACTTTTCACATCGGGGAAGTCTTCGTCGGGTCCGTCCCACTCCTGCACGGAAAAGAACTTACCGGATAACTGATGTTCCCTGTCTCCAAATGGCGCGAATCCACCGTTCGCTCTCGCCTGATTATTCCACTGTTTGGGTTCTCGATCCGCAGGCAGCTTGGCATGGTAAAGCTTGCCCATGCCCCAAGTCTCGTAGCCGCCTCGCTGGAAGAGTTCCGGCAATGTTTCTGCGGCTTGCAGTTGCGTCGATTTTCTCCACGGATCACAGCCGTTGAGATAGGCACCCGTATGATGGGGAAACAGCCCGGAAAACAATGCAGCACGTGACGGTCCGCAGACGGGCGAAGCACAGTAGGCTCGTGAGAATGAAATGGATTGTTTCGTCAGTTGATCCATCGAAGGTGTTTGCGCATCAACACCGCTGGCCGCCGCGAAGTAGTCGTTTTGATCATCGGTGATGATTAGAACGATGTTGGGGCGTTGATGCTGGGGTTCGGCGGCTGCGCAACAATTGCAGACGATGACACAACTGAGTATTGCGAGAGCTTTCATGCGGGGTGTTTTCCGGGACGGAGATTACTTCACTTGATGACTGGTTGCCCACGATGCCCAACGTGCTGCCATCGACTTCACTCGATCGGGCATTTCGCTGGCGAGATTGTTCGTTTCGCCGCGATCAGTGGACAAATCGTAGAGTTGCCAGTCTTCTTTCCTAGGTTTCAAGGCTTTGTATTTGCCGTTGCGAACCGCGGAATGGCCGCTGTGTTCCCAAAACATCCATTCAGACTTCGGCTGCTCCTTCCCGCGAAGCAGTGGCTGAAGGCTGTTGCCTTCGATCGGATGAATTTCGTGATCGGCGAAGCTCGCGGGGTACTGAGTACCGGTGACGTCCAAAACCGTTGGCATCAAGTCAATCAACTGGGATGGATGCGAGGTGATCGTCCCTGCCTTGGTTTTCAAGCCAGCGGGCCAATGAACAACGAGTGGCGTTGATATACCGCCTTCGTGGCTGAACACCTTGAATTTGCGAAATGGCGTATTGCTGGCGTTCGCCCAGCCTTGGCCATAACTGATCGCTCCCGACTGATTCGGGTTGTTGATATCTTCAAACTTGCCGCCGCCGAGGTCTTTGTAAGGTTCCGCACAACCTCCGTTGTCAGAGAGAAACATCAGGAGCGTGTTGTCCAGCTCTCCGCGTTCCTCCAAAAGTGCAACGACGCGACCAATGTTCTGATCCATGCGATCGACCATTGCGGCGTAGACCGCCATCCGGTAGTCGAGCTGCTGTTTTTGCTTGTCGGTCAAATCACTCCATGGTCGAGCACCTTCGTCTCGCATTGAAAGCTGGGTGGATTCGTCAACGATGCCAAGTTCCTTTTGCTTGGCAAGTCGCTGCTGGCGAAGTTTATCCCAGCCGATGTCTCGGTACTTGCCAACGTATTTGGCAATGTCTTCCTCTCGAGCATGCAGCGGCCAATGCGGAGCTGTGTAAGCGAGATAAAGAAAGAATGGTTTGTCGTCTTTCTGTTCTTCGATGAACCGCAATGCGTAGTCGGTAAAAGCATCCGTGGTGTAGTAGTCTGGGTCGGTCGGTGGATCGAGATTCTCGTTGTCGAGCGTGACACCACGTCCTCGCTGAGGTTTGAAGTAGCTCGTTGCGCCGGCGATTGAACCATAGAACCGATCGAAGCCGCGTTGTCGCGGCCATTTCTCTTTGCCGTGGTAGCCAAGATGCCACTTTCCGGCCATGTAAGTGTGGTAGCCGTTCGCGCCGAGTACTTCGGCCATCGTCACACAGTTGCGATTCAAGAATCCTTGATAGGCAGGCCGCTTATCATCTCGCGGCCCTTTAGGAGTCTCGGTCATCGCCCCGATGCCCGTCATGTGCTGATGAAGTCCGGTCAGAAATGCGGCTCGCGTCGGACAACAACGCGCCGTGTTGTAGAACTGCGTGAACCGCAATCCTCGATTCGCAAGCGCGTCGATGTTAGGCGTTTCAATTTCACCGCCGTAACAGCCGATGTCGGAGTACCCCATATCGTCAGCCATGATCAGCACGACGTTCGGTCGATCGTCGGCGACGGCTGTGCGACAAAGCAGCAACAACATAGAGCAGGCCACCAGCCTGCAAACAACTGCAATCGTGCTCGATACAGGCTGGCAACCTGCTCTATCTGCTTGTTTCACTTTTTTACCTTCATTGGTCAGTTTGTATTTGTTCATCAATGGCTGGTTTTTCGTCAGGCAGTGTCCATTCAAGGGGTGGCCACGGAGTGGGAGTTTCGAGAGCGCTAAGAATCCGCTCCCCTTTCATCGAAGTGAAACCGGCCACTTGTCGCTTCAGTTTCTGAAACTGTTTCGCCCGTTGGTCGGATACGTTCTGCGTTTCGTTCGGGTCATTCGATAAATCGAACAGTTCATCGCCTTGGAGCTTCCAGCGATCCGTGACGGCGGCTCTGTCGCTGAGCAAGATCGCGCGATCGGGTGCGTCGGTTCTCCTTTGAAGCAAAGGCAACAGGTTGATCCCGTCGAGGTTGTTTGGAATCGGCTGACCCGCCGCAGCCAGTTGCGTCGGCAGTAGATCGACGTAACTGGCGACTGACGAAAACTTCGTGCCGCCATCCAGTTGATTCGGCCAGCGCATTATCGCTGGAACACAGACACCACCTTCCCACGTGGTGAACTTCTTGCCTCGCAGCGGTTGGTTGTTGCCGCCATGTTTGGGGTCACCACCGTTGTCACTGTGGAAGATCACCAGCGTATTATCGCGATAGCCATATTTATCCAGAGCGTCGAGAATCGTTCCGATGTTGCGGTCCATCGCCGTCGTCATGGCGGCGAATGTCTGACGTACGGTGTTCCCCTTGGCTCCTTCGCCGTAAGCCGCAAACTTCTCGCGCCGGGCGATTCCCGCATCGGTATTTGGCGCGCGATCACCGTCTGGATCAAAACCGTACGCTTTTAAGTCTTCCGGCTTGGCTTGAATGGGCGAGTGGGGTGCGTTGAAAGTGACGAGCAGATAGAAAGGCGACTCTGCACTGCGCTCGCTAATGAAGTTGACGGCTGCCGCGCCGAGCAAGTCGGTCGAGTATCCTTCCTCATGAACGCTTTTGTAGTTGCGATGCCAGTCCAACTGACCGAATCGCTTTCGGCTGAAGTAGTCGATCGCACCGTTGTAGTGGCCGTAGAAATCCGTGAAACCATGTCGCAACGGATGGAACTTGGTCGACGCGAGACCCAAGTGCCACTTGCCGAAGACTGCGCGGTGTTGATATCCGGCTAACTTCAGCAGTTCGGGTGTTGTTTGCTCCGTGGGCGGCAATCCATGGCGGGCGAGCGGGTTGCAGACGCTGCCCCAGATTCCGAATCGGAATGGGTATCGACCGGTCAGCACTCCCGCTCGCGTCGGCGAACAAATCGGAGTCACGTAGAACCGATCGAGGATCACGGACTCTGAAGCCAATGCATCTAAATGCGGCGTTTTGATTTCGCTACCGTGGTAGCCAACATCATTCCATCCCAGATCGTCGGCGATGATGTGCACGATGTTCGGCGCATCAGCATTGGCATTTGCTGGAACGACACAGATCAGTGCCGCGACAACGAGGATGTAATAGAAGAGTTGAAGTTTCATTGGGGTTTCGCTTGCATGGATTTGCTAAAGGCTGGGACCATTGTCTGGCGGCATGGACTGATGCCAACTCAGCAGCGACTTCGTTAGTTCGCTTACAACTTCCACATGCTGGTCGGCTAGGTTCATTGACTCCGATGGGTCAGTGCTCAGGTCGTACAGCTCGACGTCGCTACCGTCGTACTCGCAAAGCAAGTTCCACTTGCTGGATCGAACCGCCAGATCAGGAAGGTCTTCGACCCCGTAGAAGGAATCTCGATCGGGTGGGCGGCGGAAGAAGATGGGTGCGTCGCGTGAGCCACCTTCGCCAAGCAGCGTGTTGACCAGATGCTCACCATCGAATGTTGTGTCTTTGGGAAACGGCGTGTTCGTCAGTTCCAATAGAGTCGGGACAAGGTCGATGGCGGAGAACACGGATTGCTTGTCCACATGGTTTTGCTTCTTCGCAATTCCCGGCCCCCAAACCACGAGCGGCGAACGGACGCCACCCTCGTAGAGGTGCGTTTTGAAGCCGCGAAACGGTCCCGCTTCGCCAGCCCCTTGTGCCGGACCGTTGTCGGAGCAAACCAATATCAACGTATTGTCACGAAGTGCGTCGTCGTCTCGAATGCGATCAAACAGTTTGCCGAACTGCTTGTCCATTGACTCCAGCACCGACAAGTAGAGTCGCCGTTTTGAGCCATCACCCCAAGTTTCCACGGGAGGCCAAAATGGTGCGTGAACATCATCGGGCCAGAGATTGATGTAGAACGGCTTGTTAGCTTTCGCAGCTTTGTCGATGAACGGAATCGCGGCGTCCACGAAACCTGTCGTGATCTCGCTGCGAAGCATCCACCGATAGCCCTCGCCCAAATTTTCGGCCTTACCCCAAATTTTGCCGGGCTTCTTTTGCCCCGGCTTCAGCGTCAGCGGCAGAAGCTTCGGTCCCATTCCTTCAAAGTTAGTGAGCGATTCATCGAAACCATACTCGGTGATCTCCGGTGCCTCATTGACATCGCGTTGGCCGCCCATGTGCCACTTACCGAAATGCCCGGTCGTGTAGCCTGCCTCGTGAAGTGATCGAGCCAGCATCGGTGCCTTCGGATCAAGCCACTGCGCCATTCCTCGTCGCTGGTTGTCCTTGCGGTTGTTCAGGAAAGACGTGATCCGCCAACGCTGCGGATACTGGCCAGTCGAAATCGCAGTTCGTGAGGGTGAGCAGATCGGCGAGTTGACATAGAACTGCTCGAATCGAACACCTTCGGTCGCCAGTCGGTCGATATTGGGCGTTTCGGCGTCGTCGTTACCGAAGCACGAAAAGTCGCCCCAACCCATGTCATCGATGAACACCAAAACGATGTTCGGTTGGTCTGCTGCATCGCTCTCTTGAGCGAAAGTCATTATGAACGCGGCCACGAGCAACAATCGAAAGACTTCGGAGAAAAGATGCATCACTCTCTTGCCGCATTCGTTTACTATTGGTCCCATGGTTTCTTTCCCTCGCGTCCGGATGGAATTCCTGTTTCATTCAGCTGTTCGACTTGTTGCTGATCCTCTGCTGTTGGCCGAAATCGCTGATCGTTCACTTCGATGACGATGTCGTCGTCGGTCTCGACGATCTCAATGGGAACGATCCACGGTGTCCAACGATTCTTGCTCTGCACGAATTCGTGATCGAAGGCCGTACACCACCAGCGACCATCGTCGTCTTGGAATAGGTTTCCGTGGCCAGCGTTTTTGACTGCCATTCGTCGCGGACCGTAGGGACCGTGCAGCGAGTCAGCGACGCAGTAATATAAGTCGTACGTGTCCGATAGCTCGTAGCCATATCGTCCCGACGCGATCAGCAAGTACTTGTTGCCGATCTTCTGAACCAGAATTCCTTCGTATCCGAGCGGGTGCTTCCCAGAAGGAGTGATTCGTTTCAGCTCCTCGGCTGTCCCCGACAGGTCATCTTTCATCCGAACGATATTGTCGTAGCCCCATAAGTAATACGTCTTGCCGTCTTCTTGAAACAAATGAGCGTCGATGCCACGGTCAGCAATCGCTGGTAGAGAAACGTACGGCCCCTCGTGCTTACCGGACGTGCTCTTCAGCAAACCGTGGCCAGCAACGTTGACACTGTGTGGAATCCACCAAGTTCCATTGAGGTAGTGGATTTCCGGTGCCCAGATGGCTCGTCCGTTCTTGACGCTCGCTTTGGCTTGACGATCGAAATGCCAACTGCCCTGTTGCTTTCCGTCCTTGTTCAGTTCCCACACGTAACCAACGTCTTCCCAGTCGATCAGGTTCTCGGACTTCCACAAGCGAATGCCGACCTTGTCACCCCAGTGCGATCCAGCCGTCGTACCGGTCAAATAGAACCGTCCATCGGGGCCACGAGTGATGAATGGATCACGAACCTTCTCATCAAGGATTTGAAAGGCTCGGTGATGTGCGGCAAGGTTGTCGGCGTTTCTGTTGGGAACCCGACGCGTGAGCGAGAGAGAATCGGGCGGGCCGGGGCCTCGCTTTCGCTTCGGGTTACCATCGACACCAACGTTTTTCAGTTCTGGCTGCGAAACGCCGGCTTCCGTTGGTTCGACCATTTGAATCGTGCCGTCTTCATTGAAATTCAAATACTCAGCGCGAAGTTGTCGTTGGTGAACGGGATCGTTCTTCACCCACTCGTGGTAAAAGATCATCCAGCGTCCGGTGTATTTCACGATCGAATGGTGATTGTTGCCACCGTACGGCTTCATGAATTCGCCGCGAAACTCAAACGGTCCCGTTGGTGATTTCCCGGTGTAGTAAATCAGGTTGTTCCAACCGCGAGCGATCGTGAAGTAGTAAATATCCTCCCGCTTGAAGACGTAAGCGGCTTCAAACCTCTCCGGGCGATATTCGAGGTTGAGGTTCGTTGGCCCCGACTTCAGCGACGCCATGTCATCGCCCAGCTCGTAGACTTCGTCCTGCAAGTAGAGCCAGTACCGCCCATCATCGTCGCCGAAGACTGCCGGGTCATGTCCGCGGCAAAGCTTCTCCTTCGTCAATTCCTTGAACGGGCCTTCCGCTTGGTCAGCAACGGCGACTCCGACGCCACCTTTGCCGCCACCGCCGTTGTTGAAGTAATAGTACAAGTAGTACTTGCCGTCTTTCTTTGTAACGTCAGGCGCCCACGCTTTAAGCGTTCCCCAAGCGGAGTCTTCGTTGGAAAACACGACGCCATGATTGGTCCAATTCACCAGATCGGTCGTCGAGTAGCTCGACCAACCAAACTGTTGGTTCCAGTCGCGATTGTCGGTCGTCGGAAACAGAAACAATCGTCCATCGTCGGCAATGACGACCGAGGGATCGGCTCCAAAGAAATCGTGCCCGTCGACTTGCAATGGGTTGTTCGTAGCACGGGCTGCTGGCCGATCTTGCTTGTTACCCTTGTCTTTGACCTGACTCGCAGCTTGTTGTTCCGGCAGACTCGTAGCCTGCACTACGATTTGCGACAACTTCTCTTGGGTATCGCTCAACGCCGGCTCGCCCGCGAGATTGTCCAACTGCGAGGGGTCGTTCACCATGTTGTACAGCTCAAGACTCTCGTCTCGGTAACGATTCAACTTGTGAGTCGCCGTGCGGACGCTGTGGTTGCCCTTCATGTACGTCATCAACAGATGCTCATGTACCGCCGGCGCGTCTACATCTTCGATCAGCGGCACGATGCTCTTGCCGACTGCAAGTTGTGGACCGACATCAGTCCCGGCCAACTCGCAAATCGTCGGATAGAGATCGTTCAAACTGACGAGTTGACGACGGAGTTTTCCGTCACAACTACCGGGCTTGCGTGGATCATGGACGATAAACTGCACGCGGTTGGCTTCCTCCCACAACGCCTGTTTCGCGACGTGATACTTCGCACCCAAGTGATAACCGTGATCGCTCCACAGAAAGAGAACCGTGTTTTCATGTTGCGGCGATTTCTCATAGCCATCGAGTAGTCGACCGAGACACGCGTCGGCGAACGCGACGCAACCGAGATACGATTGAACCATCTCACGCCATGCCGGTATTTCAGCTTTTGTGCCACCGATCGAACGGGCGTGCTCCATCACCACTTTCATCTTGCCACCGGTGAAGTCACTGAAACGCTGCGCACCGCTGGGCAGATCATCCAAGTCGGCGATGACTGATTCGAGAGACTGACGATTCAGCCCTGTCATCTGGTCCGTTGGAAAGAGATCAAAGAATCGCTGCGGTGCGTGGAACGGTAGATGAGGGCGAAAGATTCCGCACCCAAGAAAGAACGGTTGGTCGTCGGGCAAGGTCACGGAATCCGGGCCGTCCTTGCCGCGTTTACCATTGCCTTTGATCTCCGCCGTTCCATGTTCAATTAAGCGAGCGGCAAAGTCTGCAGTTATCCAGTCTCCCGACTGCTCCAGCTTAAGCCGGGATGGACCGAACACCATATTCCCGCCATTCGGTGGCGAATACATACTTGGCCTGCCACCGTTGCATCCGCTGACGTGATTGATCCATTGCGACCAAGAGTGACGTGCGTCGGACCAGTCATTCTTGAGCGGTCCGTCGACGGTTCCCGTGGACTTGTGGAACAACTTGCCGAGGCCGGTCGTGTAGTACCCGCTTTGCTTGAGTTGTTGCGGCAGCGTGACAGCGTCTTTCAGCGAGTCATAAGTTCGGAAGTGGCGATCGTGCAGATAGTAGCCGGATTGATACGGTGGTACGCCGGTCATCAGTGAAGTTCGCGAAGGACCGCAAAGCGCACTTGGGCAATAGGCTCGCATGAATGGAGCACTTTCTCGTGCCAGCCGATCAAGGTTGGGCGTCAGCCGTTTGCACACTTCCGCGCGAACATCAGCATCCGGGTAGATCACCTGCAGGAAGTTTCCGGGCTCTTCCGCTGCATACCCAGCAAAGTCATTCAGGTCATCAATCGCGATGAACAGAAAGTTTGGGCGAGAAGTTTCGTCGGCGGCTACTGACTCGCAAAGACTAAGCAAGACCAGAAAAGAGCCAATGCAATTCGTGATGATTGGAATCGACATAATTTTATTTCGGCTGGACGTTTGGCCTGAATTGTGTTCTCGGATAGGAATCGAGTT
The DNA here is from genome assembly GCF_007860135.1 of Novipirellula artificiosorum. Lineage (NCBI taxonomy): Bacteria > Pseudomonadati > Planctomycetota > Planctomycetia > Pirellulales > Pirellulaceae > Novipirellula > Novipirellula artificiosorum. Next base: position 40,813 of record NZ_SJPV01000024.1, on the reverse strand, counting down.
GTTTTGTCAGGTCGTCAATCACGGTTGCATACGCAGGATCGTCGGCCAAATTGGTTTCTTCGTTAGGGTCAACATCGATTTTGTAAAGTTCAATTTGCTTAGGGTCATCTTTGAAACGCAGCAAACGGTAAGTGTCATTCATGATGAACATGTCCAACGTCTCGGGTCTGTTCGCGCTCCATGCCCCAACGACGTGATCGCTGCGTTGCTGCGTCGGATCCGACAAGACTTTCGATAAGTCGACGCCGTTCTGTCGTTCGTCGGGCATCTCAATGCCCGCGACTGACGCAACCGTTGGATAGACGTCCAACAAGCTCACTGGTTTGGAATAGACCTTCCCGTGGCTCTTCGGACTCTGTGGGTCATGGATCATGAACATGACATTACCCGCGTCATCCCACAATTTGTACTTTGCCTCGTGCATCTTTTCGCCAAGGTGATAACCATGATCGCTCCAAAGAATCACCATGGTGTTGTCGTCATGATCGCTGGCTTCTAATCCGTCGATCAAACGACCGATGCAGCGATCCGCCAATGCCACCGAGGCAAGGTAGTGCTGGATCATCGACGCCCACGATCCGAGGTCTCCGTCTCCGGGTTGCAGTTCAAGGCCAGCTTTCAATCGCATTGCGAATGGCTGGCTGTTGTAAACAAACTTGTCACCGTCACGCTTAACGCTGGTCGTTCGCAGTCCAGCGGGGCAGAGGTCGTCGCAGTCGGCGATCAGGCGATTCATCAATTCGCGGTCCGCCGACATTTCGGAAATCGGAAATAGGTCGATCAAGTCTTTGGTGACAAAGTACGGGGCGTGTGGCCGAAAGATGCCGCAAGCTAAGAAGAACGGCGAATCCTTCGGCAGCGCAAACGAATCGTCCCGGTTCACCACGGTGCCGTTTTCAAGCAATCGGCCAAACAGGTCGGCGCGGCGGTAGTCCGCACACTGATCGAACGTCGCGTCATCGTCGCCTTCTTGTCCGGATTGATGCAGGCTTCCGTAAGAAGTGTTCTTGATCGGCTCACTCCAACGTGTCAGTTTGACCTTGCCGGCTCCCTTGCTCACGCGAGTCCAATCGTTCCAAGATCGCGGGAAATCCGACTCGTCTCGCATCGACGAGCTATGGAAAATCTTGCCGCTGCTGGCCGTGTACCAGCCGTTGGACTTGAGGAGTTCTGGAAGTGTGATTGCGTCGGCGAGCGGTTTCTTGCCGCCAAATTCCCAGTCGCGAAAGAAGACCGAATCATAGTTCCCGGTCAGTCCCGAGACCGTGCCCGGGATTCCCGTCATGATGGCGGCTCGGGAAGGATTGCACACCGGCGAGGAACATGTCGCTCGCGTGAATTCCATCGACATCGCGGCGAGTCGGTCGATGTTCGGCGTCAACCGCTTCTGGACTTCGGCGCGAAGTCTCTGATCGGGATACAGATGATGCAGAAAGTGGTCTTTGCCGGCGACGTGGTTTGACGAGATCGCCTTCAAGTCGTCGACCGCGATCATCAATACATTGTGTCGCTTCGGAGATGAGGCAGAAATTAGTTGAATCTGACCACCCTCCTCGACTTGATTGATCTCACCGTCTGTTGTTGAAAGCTGAACCTTGACACTCGAATTGTCGCTTGCATGGAACTCGACATTGTTGGCGGTGCAGTTCTCGCCAGTCAGTCGAGCGTCATCCGTCAAGTTCACTTCGGCCATCGCGGGCGAGGGACTCCAGTTCGCCGGTCTGCCCAAATGCACATGGCTGAGCTGGAGCTGCGCGTCGTTGGACATTTCCAGCGTCGTGCAGCCGAGGTTGAACAAGTTGTCGGCATCGGGATCGCCCAGGATGCGAGCTCTTCCGCCACGATGCATGAACTCAGCGATCCGAACGTTGCTACCGCGCAGTGTCAGGTCGTATCGGTCTCCGCCGCCGTAGAAGCTCCACATGGTGATGCCGGGCGGATGTTCGCCTCGCTTGATCGTTGTGTTGCCGACAACCAATGGTTCACTCAAGTCTTTGCTGATTCGCAAATCGGCCTTCACATTCCAACTCAACACCGACGGCAAAACTTTCGGGCAATCATTGAGCACGACGGTGTACGGAGGCGCTTCATCGGCGGGCTTGATACTTCGCACGAAGACGAACCATTGACCGTCGACGGTGTGACGAGTCAGCTTGGCGCGGTAGGTGCATCCTGGGATGACCGTCTTGTCAAACATCATGCTGACAGGCTTGCCGACAGGCAGGTCAAGCGAGACCTCGCCGCCCTGGTCGGCGAAAACACCAACCGCGATCGGGAAATTGCAATCGGTTAGTTCCACATCGCCGTGATTGGCTAACAGAATCGCATCGTGACGCGGACCTGCGGTCAGTCGTGTTGCTCGCAAGACGGATGGCACGCTTGCATCTCTTCCGAAACTGATTCCGTAGGCGTACTGGACCACGGTATCGGTCGCATCCCAGCGTCCGTTGTAGACATGAAAGACAGTATGAATCGCCCGTCCATCGACCAGCCCGCCGCCGATCGTCGTGTTGCGAGTCGTCAAGTTCCCGCCGCGCCAATCGACAATGTGATCCCGCGAGCGGTCGCCGATCAATTCGATTGTGCAATCGACCAGCGTCAGTTCTGCACCTGGATCGAGAATCAGGTTCCCGCGCAGACGAATGTGCTGGCCCGTCACCGTTTGCGAATCGTTGACGATCCAGTCACCTGTCTGCAACTTCGGACCAGAAGCGATTTGGGCTGATTCGAAACTCGGTTCCGATACCGGCGAAATGACGGAGAACGTTGGACGCGTGACGTCGAATTGCTGAACCTCTTCCGGACCGGGATTTGCGTATTCGGTTGGAATAGCTCGAACACGAACGTCGCTATCTTCCTGAATTCGTACATCCAGGGGCACCAGCGTCAAACCTTTGGGATTGAGCGTCCACGCTTTCCCCTGGTCGATCAATGCTTGGCCCTTGACCGGATCGGTCTCGTACTGGCCGTTCAGAAACGCGGTCGTCCACCATCGTCCCGACTTGTCTTGAAAGGGCGTTCCGTGCCCACAAAAACGACCAGCGAACTGACGTGGGCCATACGGACCGGTCAGATTGTCAGCGGTGCAGTAGTAGAGATTGTAAGTCCCGTGACGCATTTGGTCGGTGCTCCAAGCAGTGCCAAACAGCACATACTTGCTACCAATTTTGCGGATCACACAACCCTCATGACCCAGTTTTCGATCCGACGGACGAATCGAGATTTCTTTGCCCTCAAAGCCACTGAAGTCGGGCTTCAACTTGGCAATTTTGGCACACGCCCACACCAACCAGTTTGATCCGTCGTCATGGTTGAACACAAACGGATCGTGCCGATGCCCAAAGCTGTTCTCCATCGGCTCGGTGTATTCGGACGTGATGCTGGGCGATTTTGAAACCAGCAGATTGGCTCGCCCGCGGTTGGTCGTATGCACGCCGACCCAGCGATCATTCAGGAAGTGCAGTTCAGGAGCCCACAGCCAAAACTCATCCTTGCGATCTTGCGGGCGTGGTTTGACGTCTTTGATCCAACTCGAATCATCGAACGTCCACGGAACTCCCGCCGGAGTCCAATCGGTCAGGTTCGTGCTCTTCCAAGTCTCAATCCCTTGAACGCCACCGGTGGTGTGACCAAGTCGGGTGCAGGTCAAGTAGTAGTTGCCATCGCGATGCAGCACGATATACGGATCACGCATCCATTCCTCCGAAAGCAGATGCACCGCCGCGCGTTGGTCAGCAGAATCGGTCGTCTCACCATCGTCGCCGAATCCATTGGTCGACAATAGCAACCCGATAACCAAACAGAGTCGTCGCAACAGCGGTACCGCCGTTGTCATTGGCGGACGATCATTCATGCAGTCATGTCTCCAAACGATGTGAAAAGGTTTGATCCAAGCGAGCCGTTTTGCTAAGCAACAATCGGGCAATAAGTGTCGGATCTTCCGTAGCGGATGTCGCCAGACTTCTGATCCTAACGCCTCCAATCGGAATTCTGGCGAATCCCGCTACGTCAGTTATTTGCCGTCCGTTGCTAAGACGGCAGTTCCCAACCCTGACGACGTTGGCGGCTGAGCATCGCATTGCCTTCGTCGCAGTTCGTGAAGCGTTCGGTTTTCGGGTCCCACTTTAACTCTTCGCCGACCTTCCCGACCGCGCGAGCGATGTTCAGCAGGTAGCAAATTGTAGTGCTGCGTTGACCGATCTCGATATCCGCGTTGGCCTTGTCGCGACTCTTGACGCAATCGGCGAAGTTCTGAATATGCGGATTGTTTTGCGAGCCCTTCAGCAAACCGGGGTTCTCGTCGTTCTGGGTTAGCTCTTTCGGATTCGAGGCAACCTTGTTGCGGTTGATCTCGATCTTACCTTCGGTGCCTTCAAACACAGCCCCGAACGAAGGGCCTTGGTCGTTCGTCAAACCGAAATCGATCTCCGTGCCATTCTCGTAACGCATGATGCAGCGACCGACAGGGCCGGAAATTTCTTTTGGCTCATCCGCCAAAGCAGCTGCTGGATCGTCGTCCGTGTCGCGATGGAAATCGCTCATCCCGGCGTCAAACGTGCGAACGGGTTCCATCAATGTGACGCTAACCGGACCAGTATCGCTGGTGCCGAGCCCGTTTTGAATTTGGTCATACGCGTGAGCGCCCCAACCGGTGACGCCAAAGCTGCGCCCACCGCCGTCGTAGTCGACGTAGTTGATCCAGTTGTAAAATAGATTGGCGTTGTACTCGTGGAACTCGGCTTGGCCGGTCCACGTGTCCCACCACTTCGTGCCGTCGGAACCTTCGGGCATCGGATGTTTCGGCATGCCACCGGGAATCGCTACCGGGCCGACAAAGTTCATCGTCTTGACCCGCCGAACGGTTCCGATCTTGCCGTCTTGAATCAAGCCGCAGGCCCAGTTGGTCATGGGGTTGGAACGTTGCTGTGTTCCAATTTGAGTGACGCGATTGTGCTTGCGAGCACACTGCACCATCTCGCGACCTTCGGCAATGGTCAGCGACATCGGCTTCTCGATGTACGCGTCCATCCCGGCAGCCATGGCGTTGCACGCGATCCAAGCACGCTGGTGCGTGGCCGTTTCGATCATCACCGCATCGAGATTTTCCTTCTCGATCATTTCGCGAAACTCGGTGTAACGTTTCCAAGTCGCATCGGGGTTGACCGCAGCGGTAAACGTGTCTAACCGCGACGGTAGACAATCGCTGACAGCGGCGATGTTGATCGAGGGAACATTTTTCAGCGTATCACCGGCAATCCGGCGACAACGTGCCCCCAGCCCGATCAAACCAACATTGATCCGTTCACTGGGAGCGACCGCGCCGCCTTTGCCCAGTGCGGTTGCGGGAATGAACATGGGCGCTGCGACTGCGGCAGCGGTTGCCTTTAAGATGCTTCGTCGAGTCACGAGGTTCATGGGGATTTCTTTTCGTAGTCCAGGCGGCCAGCCTGCGGGAGATTGATTGATGATTAGGTTGAATGGGCGGATAGAGTTCGACGTTGTTGCAGGCAGGCCGCCTGCGCTACGCAATGTTGACTGGGCAATGTTGACTAGGCAATGTCGATGTAGCGATTGACGATGTTTTCGAGCAATTCCTGACGACCACTCGTATTGGCACACGCCTCGCCTTTGTCGAACATCAAGGTTTCCAGTTCCGCAAACGAGGCCTGGCCCGATTCGATCTTCTTTCCGAGGTCGCTGTCCCAACTGCGGTACCGGTCGTCAACGATTTTGTTCAACGCCCCGTCTTCGATGATCTTCGCGGCAATTTTCAAACCACGAGCAAAAGCGTCCATGCTGCCGATGTGGGCGTAAAACAAATCGACCGGCTCGAAACTCTCGCGTCGTACCTTGGCGTCAAAATTAACGCCGCCTGAACCAAGGCCGTACTTCAAAAGTACAAGCATGGTTTGTGTCGTCAGGTAATAGTTGGTCGCGAATTGGTCCGTATCCCAGCCAAGCAGCAAGTCGCCTGTATTGGCGTCGATCGACCCAAGTGCGTCTTGCATCCCCGCATACTCAAGCTCGTGCATCATCTCGTGACCAGCCAGAGTTGCGTGGTTGGTTTCGATGTTGAGTTTGAAGTGATCGGTCAGATCATACGTCCGCAAGAAATTCAGACAGGCCGCCGCATCGGAGTCGTATTGATGCTTGGTTGGCTCTTTGGGCTTCGGCTCGATTAAGAACTGGCCGGTAAAGCCGATCTCTTTGGCGTAGTCCACCGCCATGTGAAAGAACCGACCCAGGTGATCGAGTTCGCGTTTCATGTCGGTGTTGTAGAGGTTTTGGTAGCCTTCACGTCCGCCCCAGAAAACATAGTTCTCCCCGCCGAGTTCTTTGGTCACTTCCATCGCCTTCTTCACCTGCGCCGCCGCGTAGGCATAGACCTCGACGTTGCAGGTCGTCGCCGCACCGTGCATGAACCGAGGATTGCTAAACATGTTGGCCGTGCCCCACAACAACTTGACACCGGTTCGTTGTTGCTCTTCCGCGAGCACCGCGGCGACGGCATCCAGGTTGGCATTGGATTCAGCAAGCGTGCTTCCCTCGGGAGCCACGTCGCGATCATGAAACGCATAGAAAGGCGCGTCCAGCTTTTCAAAAAACTCGAACGCCGCGCGAGCCCGATTGCACGCATTCTCGACCGACTCGGTTCCGTCATCCCACGGCCGCAGCATGGTTCCGCCACCGAACGGGTCCGCTCCGGTGCCTCGAAAGGTGTGCCAATACGTGACGGCAAACCGAAGTTGATCCTTCATCGTTTTGCCAGCGACGACTTCATCGGGGTTGTACCAGCGAAACGCGAGCGGATTGTCCGATTTCGGACCTTCGTACTTGATCTTGGAGACTTCAGGAAAAGCAGTCATGTGCGAATTTGCGTTAGTCAGGCAGCCAGCCTGTTCAGTGCGAAGCGAAAAACTCGGGCCGGCTGCCCGAGGAAAACCAGGATTCTGGCATAGGTATTTGACGCCATTGTGAGGCATCCAGACTGGCTTCCCAGTAGAGATTGCGCATAATGACATAGATATTTCACATGCCGAAAGTTGCACAATGCGTCGCCAGTCAGTTGCCCTGTTGATCGAAACCTCCAACGGCTACTGTCGCGGGCTGCTGGAGGGAGTGATTGCCTACACGAAAGAACATGGCAATTGGTCCGTTCATTTGACGGAGCAAGAACGCGGGGCTTCGCCACCGGCTTGGCTGAGCAAATGGGAGGGCGACGGCATCATCGCTCGAATTGAAACCGATGGCATCGCTCGTCAGCTTCAAGCGTTGCGTGTGCCGATCGTCGACCTGAGTGCCGCCCGGTACATCAAAGGCGTTCCATGGGCGGATACCGAAGACCGGGCGATCGCAAAGTTGGCGGTCGACCATTTCGTTGAGCGTGGGTTTCGGCAGGTCGCCTACTGTGGTGACGCCGGGTTTGAATGGTCGCGAAAACGGGGCGACCATTTCCAGCGTCTGGCCGAGGCAGCCGGTTGTGAAGTCCATCAGTTTGAGTCTGTCGGACGTTACGACGCATCGTACGATATCAACGTCGAACAGAGCAAAATTGTTCGTTGGCTGAAGAAGCTTCCGCGTCCGGTTGCGATCATGGGTTGCTACGATTTCAAGGCTCAACAAGTCTTGGATGCTTGTCGCCATTTGGAAATCGCCGTTCCCGCCGAAGTGGCCGTGATCGGCGTGGACGACGATCGGCTGATCTGCGAGCTTTGCGAACCGAGTCTTTCCAGCGTGATGCCGGACACACGACGCACGGGATATGAAGCGGCTGTTCTGCTGAGCCGTATGATGTCTGGCGAACACGTCGCGACGGAGCAACCCATGTTGACTCAACCACTCGGGGTCAAAGTCCGCGAATCGACCGACACGTTGGCGATTGATGACAAAGAGATTGCGAACGCGTTGCAATACATTCGCCGAAACGCCACCGCCAATATTCGTGTTGCCGACGTGCTCCACAACATCGAACTTTCCCGACGAGCACTCGAGCACCGATTCAAGAAGCTGCTCGGACGAACGCCTCACGAAGAAATTCAGCGTGTGAGGGTCAATCGCATCAAGGTTTTGCTGTCCGAAACCGATCTCACCATTCATCAAATCGCTAACCGCACCGGCTTTGAGTACGACGAGTACATGACGGCAGCTTTCAAGCGTGAGACCGGAATAACGCCGACGCAATTTCGTGATTCCAGCAGTTCGCTTTAACGTCGGACAATCGTCAGTCCGCCAAAATCCATTGCACAATCGCGACTCGGTGCCCAGCTTGACGTGCTGCCGCCAAAGAAGGTCGAGAAGTAAAAACTGTCGATCGGTGCTTTCTCGCCCCCCCGAAGACGCAATTCCGGTAATCGCAGTACTACTTTGCCATCGACCCACACCGTGATCACCCCGTCGCTGCGGTCCGGGTGATTCAAGCGAACTTCTTGGCGCAAGCGATACCATCTGCCGGTCTCGAATTGGTGGGTGGTATCAAAGTACTCTCCGTAGCGACCGGGTTGATCGAGGTGATAGAGATAGAGACTTAGCCGACCAGAATCCCGCCACATGTAGCGAGCCGACCAACCATCACCGGTGGGCCGCTTGCCCCCGGTATTCCCTCGCCCGCCGGCCAACCCCGGCATCTTCCCGCCTTTGCGGAAATCAAAGTCGGGACCGAATCGAACTCGATATTCGCAAACGTATCGCTCGCCCTTGGGAAGCGTCATGCGAAACTGTGCTCCACTGTTTTCCGATCCGATCTTCCCCTTCGGGTAAGTCACTCTGAAGAACGGAGATTGTTGACTGCGATCTTGGACAACCGAGAGTCGATCATCGAGATCGGCCCATTGGAATCCTGGTAGCGTCCGAATTTGGGCGTCGTGCACGGTGCCCAAGTCCCAGTCATCCAGATCAAGCGACCACGTTTGCGACCAACCCAATGAAGAATCAAGAAGCAGGAAACAAGCAATCAAAACAATCTGAAAGCCGTAGCGATAGTCGGGAAAACGGCCTGACTGGATCACAGTTGAGGGCCGTTGTCCGGTGGCATGGATTGATGCCATTCCAAGAGCGACTTGGTTAAGTCGATAACCACCTTAGCATGCTGGCTCGCGATGTTCGTTGACTCGGATGGGTCGCTGCTCAAGTCGTACAGTTGCACGTCGCTGCCGTCGTATTCGCAAAGTAGTTTCCACTTGCCGGATCGGACGGCTAAATCTGGCAGGTCTTTGTCGTCGTAGAAGGCATCGCGGTCCGGTGGGCGGCGGAAAAAGATCGGTGCCTGACGTGATCCTCCTTCGCCGAGCAACGTGTCGACGAGAGGTTCGCCATCAAATGCGGCATCATCGGGAAACGGAGTGTTTGTCAGTTTCAGCAGAGTCGGGACGAGGTCGATGGCGGAGAACACCGATTGCTTGTCGACGTGGTTTTGCTTCTTGACGATTCCTGGCCCCCAAACGATCAGCGGCGAACGGATTCCGCCTTCGTAAAGCTGGGTCTTGAAACCGCGAAACGGTCCGGCTTCGCCAGCGCCTTGCGCAGGGCCGTTGTCGGAGCAAACAAGAATCAACGTGTTGTCACGAAGAGCCTCGTCGTGACGAATTCGATCAAAGAGTTTGCCGAATTGTTGGTCCATTGACTCCAAGACGGACAAGTAAAGGCGGCGTTTGGAACCATCACCCCACGTTTCCACCGGTGGCCAAAACGGTGCGTGAACATCATCAGGCCAAAGGTTGATGTAGAACGGTTTGCCAGCATCGGCCGCTGTGTCGATGAACGGCAATGCTGCGTTAACAAACCCGGTGGTGATCTCGCTGCGAAGCATCCAACGATAGCCCTCGCCCAAGTTTTCAGCCTTGCCCCAAATTTTGCCGGGCTTCTTTTGACCCGGCTTCAACGTCAGCGGCAACAACTTCGGCCCCATGCCTTCAAAGTTCGTCAATGATTCATCGAAACCGTATTCGGTGATCGCGGGGGCTTCGTTGACGTCGCGCTGGCCGCCCATGTGCCACTTGCCGAAGTGTCCCGTTGCGTAACCGGCTTGCTGCAGCGATCGTGCCAGCATCGGTGCTTTTGGATCAAGCCACTGCGCCATGCCTCGTCGGTTGTTGTCTTTGCGATCGTTTAAGAACGACGTGATCCGCCAACGCTGGGGATATTGGCCGGTCGAAATCGCCGTGCGTGACGGCGAGCAGATCGGCGAGTTGACGTAGAACTGTTCAAAGCGGATGCCTTCGGTGGCCAGCCGGTCGATGTGCGGCGTATCAGCATCGTCGTTGCCGAAGCACGAAAAGTCTCCCCACCCCATGTCGTCGATGAACACGAGAATGATGTTGGGCTGTTCCGCCGCGGTCGCCTTGCTGGGCAACATCGCCGCGATGAGTGCGAGAAGTAGTAGATGGAGTAATTTCAATCGAGTCATCGAGGCGGTCCGGTTGGGAGAAGTTTTGTCGGGATGAAGTGAGGCTACTTCGCGAGGCCATGCAAATGTTGGCCGCGTCGAGATGCCCGCAGTGCTTCGACGGTATCGACGGGAGCGCCGGGATCGGATTGAGACTCCATCCACTCGTCGAGCGCATCGCTGAGCCGCGATTTCGTTTCCGCAAACTTGGGATCATCGGCAAGGTTCTTCATCTCATACGGGTCGTCTGTCGTCAGATAAAGTTGTTCCGGTGGCCGCAGCATGCAGTGGGATGCTATTTGACACGATCGAACGTGTGGTCGACCTGATGCGTCGAACAAGCACCAGCACCGGCCTGAAAACCACCGTCAATGTAATCCGCCGAATGTACGAAACCAAACGAAATGCGACCGAGCAAATGAAACAACAGCTGAGAATTCAGTATGATAAATTCCTCTCAAAGTGGAACTACGTTACTACACTGCAAAACAGACAGTAATTTTCCGCTCGGTCCTTAGTTATGTACGGAGAGGAACCGTACATTTCTTAGCCGGTCATTTTCTCGGCTAGAATATTGGCAATATCTGACATGTCAAAGTCTCCGTCACCATCCTGGTCAAAGAGTCCACCAAGCAGGTCTCCGTGTTTTTCTTCTAGTTCCTGACGCTCTTGAGTGAGATGACCGTTCACTGTCGGAGCATCGACGTGTTGCCCGGAGAGCTGTTTGGCGATCACTCCGATCACCATCGGCCCCAGGAACTTAATGAGCTTACCCGCCATCTCGCTGTTCAATCCGGAAGTCTGCGAAACCCCCTTTTCCACACGTTGCTCGTGGCCTCCTAAAAGGTCTGGAATGAGCTGGCCAAGGTCCGTACCGCCCGCTTGCTGGTCGCCCGACTGAGTAAACTGCTTGAATAGGTTGCCAAGCTGTCCAAAGAGACTCTCGCTATGTTCCGCATGCTGGTTAACGGCTTCGGCTAGGCGTTCGCTTTTCTGTGGATCCTGAGCCGCTTGGGAGAGCGCAGCAATCAGGCCGGGAATCGCCGCTCCGATTGCCTTCTTGGTCGTTTCGTCGTTGACTCCAAGCTGGTTGGCGATGCTGCTCACGTCGTCAGAACTGATCTGGTCGGTAAATGCGTCGATTATGGTTGCCATGTTTTTCTCTCTCTCAAAAATGTGTGGAATCGAAATCGTCCAATGGTATCCAAGTCGGGGGAATCTCCTAGTCGGCTCGGTCACTCAACAAACGTTAGCAGACTCTCGTCCCGCGACAATTGCCCAAGTCTAATTTCCGTCGACCGTCAGTCTGCTGTCAGTCGTGGATCGACGGATCCGGTGATGCTGTGCAGCCCATTCGAGTGCGTCTCGCATCACGAAAGGTAATTGTCCCACCTTTCCGTCGAGAATCACCAGTATTGATTGCGGCCACTACACCTGACAGTAGATCAAACACGTGTAAGGGGCGATGCTTACCAACGCGTGACACGGAAGTCCGTCGTACCATCCCGGAAAAGCTTCCACATCACTGCTCGGATGATCGCTGAAGGCGGTGCTGTACCCCTGCCAGGCGCTGTTCAGGCGTAACTGCCATCGTCCTTCGCGAGGAAATCCAACGGTATACTCCTCTTTCGCAGCGGCCGAGAGGTTCACCAATACGACCACATCGTCACCAGGCCCGCCCTTGTCCCAGCGATGGAAGGCCAGGAGGTTCTGAGGATCATTAAGGTGATAGACGTTGATGTTTCGTCCGCATAGTCCACGGCTGTCGCCCCCTCGATTCAAACGCAGCCCAATCAGGTCACGATAGAGACGAACAATGCCCTGGAATTCCACATTCAGATGCCAATCGATCGGAACGTCGTCGCGAAACCAGCCTCCTTCGAGGAATTCCTGACCCTCAAAGAGCATAGGGATTCCTGGGGCGGTGAAGACTAAGCCCGCGGCCAATGAGGATCGCTTCTGTGCGTAATAGTCGTGCGGGTCTGTCGGGTCGATTTCCGAAGGCACGCGGGCCTTCCCATTGGCCACCTCATCGTGCGACTCGCTGTAGACAACTCGCTGAAAGGGGTCGCTGTTGTACGAATAACTTAGGGCGTCACGCACAGCGAACATTGAGCGAGACCGGTCGTCCGCTGCGATGACGGCAGCGCGAATCGGATGCACAAAATTTGAGTCCCACTGGGCTCCATATCCAGCGCCTCCCCATTCCACCGCTTTGGTGAGCCACTCATTGTGCTGCAAGTCTTCGGCGATGGTGATTCTGCCGGGATAACGAGCGCTGATTTCCAAGTTAAGCCATTGGGCCAAGCTCCATCCCTCGGGTAGATCGACTCCGGGATACACATTCCGCATGTACAGGGTCATGTCCATACGCAGCCCATCGACGTGGTATTCTTCGAGCCACATCAACGCGTTGTCGCGGATGTATTGGCGAACTTCTCCACGGCCGTAGTCGGGGCGGGTATTGCCCCACGGAGTCTCGCTACGCCAGTCGTTGTAGAAATAGATGCCACCCAGACCGTTCTCGCTCCAACCATCGAATTGCCACAGGTTCAAATCGCTCGGACCGAAGTGGTTGTAGACGACGTCCAGAATGACCCCGATTCCATGCTGATGGGCGGCTCGCACGAACTGTTTCAAACCGTTCGGTCCGCCATAGCTGCTTTCTACGGCGAACAAATGGGCAGGGTTGTAACCCCACGAGAAGTCACCCGCGAACTCTGCGATTGGCATCACCTGAACCGCATTCACTCCCAAACGCTTGAGATGCGGCAACCGCGCGATGGCATCTTGGAACGTACCTGGCGTACCCCCAGGCTCGTCGTTGAACGTGCCAATGTGAAGTTCATAGATTACCAGTTCATTCCAGGGCGGAAGCGTGTACGCGTCTCCGTCCCAGTCGAAATCTGGATCGTGGATGACGCCGTTGCCAATCGAGTTGGTCACCTGACGCGCGTAAGGATCGACACGAGAGAGTCGCTGCTCGCCATTGACGATGAGGTACCGGTATTCATTTCCGACCTCAGCGTTGAGCACGTCGGCATACCAGTACCCACCAGCTTCTGATTCCAACGGATTGGCCTCCGTGGACCAATCGTTAAAGTTGCCAATCACAGAAACTGAGGATGCATTGGGCGCCCAGACCCGAAATGCCACGCCGTGCTCACAAAGAATGGAGCCCATTCCGACGTGATGTCTTCCTTGCGTTTGCCTTGAGGCCATGGATTGAATTCCCACCTTGTGTGAAGTCGATCACTCCGCGATCGGATTCCAGGAGACTTGCCAGGTTCCGCGGCATCGCTTTACCGCGACCTGGCAAGGACCGAGGACTCTCGGGCCACCGAGGTGACGCATGATCAATTGGCAGTCAGCTTACTTTTCGTATCAGGCCGATCAGGAACAGCAAAATCACCGCACCAATCGTTCCCCCTGCAATCTCGTTCAACATTGGCGAGTTGAGCAAGTTGAAGTTCCCGAAAAGTGCTCCGAAAACCAGTGCACCAACGATTCCCACAATGATGTTACCGAGCAGGCCAAACCCATGACCCTTCACGATCTGGCCTGCCAGGAACCCTGCGACAGCGCCAATCACCAATGCAATGAGTAAACCAGTAAGATTCATAGCTCACCTCTCCCAGTAATCAATAGATTCAAGTAACAAAAGGATTTTCGGGCTTACTCTTGGGAGAGCCCAAGACCAGACTTGGCCGACTCCATGATTTCTTGGATGTGTTCGTCGACCTTGGCTTGCTCTACTTCGCCCTCTAAATAGTCACGCAAGGCGATAAGCTTCTCCTTGACGTTCGCAAGTGCAGTGCTGACGGATTCCGGTAGCTTCAAGTCCTCAGCTCTTTGCTCGATAGACGCAATCATTTCGGCCACTGCAGTCTTCAACTGCTCGGGAGTCTCCTTCAGTTCTTCCAGGTTGCCTAACTTGTCCTTCAGGGGTGCAAGATAAGCCTGAGCCTTCTCGCCCAGTTCGCTTGCCATCTTCTCGCCCTCTTCCACGACGGCCCCGACATCCTCGGCGACCTCCTTCGCGCTCGCTTCGACCGCAGACTCGGCTTCCTTCAATTCAGTTGCTGCTTCATCCTTGCTGCAACCGCTGAAGGACGTAACGGAAGCGAAGAGCGTGGCAAATGCGAGCTTTGTCATCGAATTCCGGAATTGAGTCATGATTCTTTCCTGTTGTTCGGGGTGTGAGAGATTTCGCGGACAGTAGTATAGAAGATGTGTGCTCAGCTTGCCGAAGGGCGGCAAGCCGTGCGAATTTGCAATCATCAGGTTAACGCGGGATCGAGACCATTCAAAGCCTTCCTTTGGGCGACAATTGCCTCCCCGCTAGCGGCAATGAACTCAATTCATCGGCCGCGTCGGCGAAGCCCAAAGCAGTCGCACGGAGAGGCGTCGAGCGTCGTTGCGGTCTGACAACCTTGCCAAAATGAAAGGTGGGACGACAATACTTGTTGGCCGCTTTGCAGCTTCAGGAGAGGTTAGCATGCCGTCAACTCCAGTTAATTTGAGCACCGTGTATTGAGCCGGCGATTGGCCATTGGTGCGAGTTTTCTGGGTACGAGTTTTCTGGGCACGCGAAGGCCGAAACCCGCGCGAAAACCGCCGGATCCCGAACGTTCTGGGAACAGTTTGTCGTTGATCATTCTCCTTTGAAGCGACGTTTAACTAGCTCCACCATTCCCCATCCGGTGAGCATCCCCATCACGTACGCGCCGATAATGATCAGGAATTTGGAGAGTTTTAACGACCAGAAGAGAAAGTCGACTTCGACGACCTGCAGATTCTGGGTCGCAAAGATGACAATTGCAACCAGGGCGATCGCCAACAAAGATGTGGTCAAGTAATGCATCATTTGAATCGTAGCGCAAAAGAGTTCGTGTCCAATTGAAATACTTCTCGCATCGAAGCATCTTAGCTCGCCGTTCAAACACACCAAAACCTGGCGGCGAAATTGTTCATTGCGGGGAAACCGAATTAGTTGAAAGTCTTTGCCGCAATCTCACTTTTTCGATCGTTTCGATTGAGGATCCGATACCGCCAGAATGGAGCTGGATTAAGCAGCAGCCTTCCGGTTCCTTCGTAGACACGAACCCAGCCTTCCCCGGCAGTCAGAAAACCAATGAAGTTGTCGGTGACGCGACGAACGCGGAAGCGGACGTCCCCAGTTCGGGCAATCACAAGGCTTCCGTCGCATACCACTCGTTCCCCTTCCTGCAGTTGGTGTTCGAAAACCGGTCCCCGGGTCGTCAATGCGACTCTTCCAACGCCCCGCACCCGGGTGAGCAGATAGACGGCGCCCTCGCCGGCTAGCACGCTTCGAGAAACCGGTTCCCGGTGAAAGCCGACTTCCACTGTTCCCTCGGAGGCCCAATATGCCCCGCGCTCCAGCAGCCACGTTTCGCCGTCCAGTTCCAGGACGTGGTAGCCTCCTAGGGAAGACTCCAGCGTGATCACGCCGCTGCCAGCATACAAGGGACGATAAATCGATTCGTTGGCCAGCCACGATTTCAGAACAGTGCCTATGGGAGGAATTACATTGGAATGAACGTGGATGTCGCCCACCATGTAATTTAGCGCGCCAGCCTCTACCCGGACACTTTCATTCTCGAGATGGATTTCAACGTAATGCGTCCCCTCCAGTTCTCTGACCTCAAACCTCGCCATCGTCAAGGCTCCCCCCGGTGAGAGTCGATGTGACCGGAATCGGTTCCGTCGCTTCTTCCAGCATGATGTTGTAGGTCAGTTCGAACGCGTTGGGTGAGATGCCGAATTCACGGCTTCGATAAGGGCGTTCGAGGACGGCGATGAGCAGGATTAAAGCACCCAGAAAGAAGGCCACCAGTCCGCCGAGAAACAGCTGAGTGAGGAACCGCATGTCGAACGACCACATCAGGGCAAAATTGATTAACGTTCCCACAAACACCACGTACCACATCACTGCAGGAATTGCCGTCTCGGCTGCGTTGCGTCGCTCAAGCCCCAGGTTGGCCATTTCTTCGTAATGCTCGATGGACAAATCTCGGATGAATTTTCCTCGTTCCGTGTGGTCGTCACGAGAAATAAGTTGCATGATTATCGGGTTCATGTAAACGTGGGCACCACGCGGGTGCTGGCCCTTTCGCAGCAGTGGCCACTCTTCGTTGATGATTCGCTGGCAATAGTCGCGAAGATCCGACCGAATTTCTTCGCTTTGCGGCGATGGGTATTCGCCAACGTAACGGTATAGCGCCAACATCGAATCCGCTTCTGCCTCGACCTTGGACTTGACATCGTTCATGTTTTGGTAGGCCGCTACCGTGATCAGGCTCATCAACAAGCCGTACAGGACTCCGAACGATGACACCACGGAGCCGACGATTTCGTTGTCGCGTCCATTTGAACGCACCAGCGATCGAAAAATCGGACGCAAGGCAACTGTGCCGATCCAATACACGCCCACGAAGACGATCGCCACCAGTGCGCACAACGCTTCGAGTGGAAGATCGTAGAGGAGTGTTGTTACCATGGACGCGTCTCCAGCCGTACCAACCTACCCATTCAACCGACTCCTGAAGACAAACCTGCTCCATACGGTCGATTCTGACTCAATTCGACCCCTGGAAGTTCTTTTACCTGCTGCTGGCAACAGCGGCACTGATAAAAACGCGATGTCCTCCGATGCTCAACCCGTCGTTCGCGTCCAAATATGTTGAGCCCCAATCGATGCAGCAGGATGCCGATTGCAGGGAAGCCGACCAAGACGAATAACGAGCTCCAGCGGAACGACGTCCAGAAGGCCCATAGAAATCCAGCTGCCACTATGAGTGCTACCAACAAGAGCGGCCAATAACCTTCTTGCGGTTCCAAATAGATCGCCGGAGGCTCTTCCCGTTCCACCCGCTCCTCACAGACATCACATAAGAGCTTGCCGTAGTACTCGCATGGCTGATTGGTGCACTTGTATTGGACCTCGCTGGGCAACACGCTAGCCCGGCAATGAAAACAGAACGAGTTCCGACACGTCGGACAGTGATAGGCCTCGCCGTCCACGCGTGACCCGCAAACGGGACACTTTTCCACGTCGCCCAAACGCTGCGGGGAATGCTTTGACGGAAGAGGATCGGCGTCTGGGATGCTCGGATCGCTCTGCTCGGTCACATGATCGTCCGGGACATGATCGTCCGGCTGATCTGGTCCCCCCACCCCTGTTTGCTGCTCTGGCTTCATTTACGAATGTCAAGGTACGCGTACTGGCAAAGCACCCCGTTAATGGGTGATGGCGAGCTGCCTCGCTTCATCGTATCCGCTCATTTAAGGCGAGTATAGGGGGACGAAAAGAGTTTAGAGTTTCGTCAAGTTCCCCCAACGTCGCCCCTTCTTCCGGATCCCGTGCATGGGGGGCCGACGATTACCGACATCCCGACTGCGGCTGCCGCGACATTCCAACGCCAGTGGTCTCCGCTGCAAAGGAGCGTGATGAGGTGTTGTTGGTTCAATCTATACCCTTCACCCATCACAGCAACGCACCCTCAGTCTCTCGATTATTACAGTCAATCCATCAGCAACACGAGAAACAAGGATCCTTCATGCACCAGCCTGGAAGCGATTAGGATTCCCGACATGGCATCGCCGTCACCGATCTTGTATACCTGTAGTTCCAAGACCGTATCGACATCAAAGGCCTTGCTTAGTGCCGCGTGAGCTTCGGTCGCGTGATCGTTGTTTTCGATCAGAAGGGAGACGGAAAAACTTGCACCAGGCTCGGAGATCGAGCGAAGTTCCGCCACGATATCACCTGCTTCATTCGGGGCCCGTTTGTACACTGTCCCCCACTCCGCCATCCAATTGTCCTCCCCGTACCGCTCCCAGAGTTCACCTGCGAAATGTTTGTATTTGGCCAGGGCCGCTTGTTCCAGGGTGCCTTCCGATACATCCATCGCATCGTAGAAAACGGAACTTCCGAATGCCGCTTGACTCGGTATTCCGTAGCATCGCTCAAGCTCCACAACGTAGTCAGGTTTTCCAGGAGTGCGTCTTGATTTTTTTGGCATGAGCTGCTCCTTTTGCAAAGTGTCTGCGTTCCGCCATCCTGTGAACAGGCAGGTGCGGGAACGGTGTATAAAACTCTGGAAAAATCACCAGCGGCGAGGTGACATTGCTTGGAGGGATTCGCCATAGAGTAGCCGAAGCGGGGCATCGATCGTGGCATTCATAATTCCCCAGCAATATCATTACCCGGCGATGTCGCTTTGGTTTCGCTTGCCAACGGTAGTTATGGCGTTAGAATCCTACCGTGGGCGGTTTCAGCTAGCGTTTTTCCGAAGTTTCGCTGCATGTCAAACATCTCTCAAGGTTCTTTCTGCTGTTCGATCTTCTGACCAACCTAACTGTCGCTTATCGGGAATCAAAACGCGACCATAACGGTCAAACACGTTCAGCCGCAACCTTGCCGACCAGGTGGATAGGATATTGATTTTACAACACCGACTACTATTGGCACTGTTGATCATGTCCGTGAATCATGGGGCTTCGGTTGCACCTATCTATGGGTCAGATTTAAGTGAGTTCTTGCGTGCGGTATTCGAGGACCACCACCAACGCTCACCGACCGGGGCTGAAATCAACCATTATTCAACTTTGTCACGAAACGCCGGACCGTTGGAGAGTTATGTCGCCATGGTTGGTTCGGACGACTACTTCATCAGCCAGTGCCAACGGGATTCGCAGGTTTACATAAGGCGGCTCTACCAACTCTTTCTACACCGCGATCCTCAGCCGGATGAATTGCGGTTTTGGGTGAATCAGTATCAATCCAGTCGAGTCGACCGTGTCTCGTTCGTGCAGCAGTTTTGTCAAGCGAACAACATCAGTTCAGTGCCGGGGTCACCAATGCCTTACCGGCCGGCGTCTAAGCCGTCCAGCAATGTCGTGTATTCCGCTGATGCCCTGCTCACGAAGGTTCGCTTGTTGACGAGGATCGCGACCGGAGAGTTCGGAGGCACTTGGTTTGGGAGAAATCTGCTGTCGGCGACAGCGAGCTTGCAAGCTGCCACTTCCCAATTCCGTGATACCGTTAGTTCTGGCGACAGCACTCGGCAGCAGATCAAGATCGCTGCTGATAACTTGGAACGCGCCCTGCAACAGGTTGAGTCTCAATTTCGTGCAGTGCCCTCTGCGTCCGATCAGTGCAGAAATCTGCTTTGGGAGATCTCGGAACTCGTAACGGCGTTGCAAACTGCCAATGTGTCGGTGCCGATCCGTCCGACGCCCGTTTCGCCGTTGCAGCAGAATGTCAACGGGCTAATGGTGTCGTTGAAAGAATTCGCTTCGTCCTTGTCGGCATTTCAGCATCTATCCCCGGCCTACGCCAACCTAAATCGAGACCTAAACGGCTTGTATGTGCAGGCTCAGGGCCTTGCGGCGATGCTGCAAACAACACCTCGACAATCTGACTTGAGCCGTGTCGTCACCAGCATGAACATGCAGGGCCGCGATATTGGTCGACAATTACTTCAGTCCGACTCTCGACTTCGGCAGGGCTGGTGGGATGTTCAGCATCAACTCGAACAAGTGACTGTCTCCGCGGGAACTGGCGGAGATTTTTACGTGACGTCAGGACATCCTGTGATCATTAACCGTCCCAGCTGGGACCGGCTTCCTGGGCAAGTCAGCCCGGGTCATTATCCTTCGGCCCAGAATCGGCAAGTCGTTAGTGACGCCGATCGCTTGTTGTCTCTTCTCGACAACTACGTCGGTTCACTGCGGCCGCTCGTCTCGCGAAATCGCGACGTAGCGACGATGACCAACCAAGTGCTCGATTTGCGTCATGAAGTTCTCGTCCTTCGTCAGAAGGCCGCCTCAGGAGCATTCGGATCGCAGCTTCGGTACGCTTCCAGAGATGTCCTTCGGCAGTACCGTGATGTTGCTAGTAAGACGTTCGCCCGAATGGTTGCGAACGATTCGACGCTCAACTCGCCTAGCTGGATGCAGATCGGCCAGATTGCCTACCAGATCGACAAACGTGTTCTTGGAGGTTGATCAGATTTGCACGGATATCCTGTGCGCTGACTAGTTCAACTTTGTTTCTGTTGGAGTTTGCAGAAGTGATAGTAAAACGAGTATTGCTGGCGGTTTTGATCTATGCCGCCTTGTGGAGTCCTGCGGTCGCACAGTCTGAAACGAGTAGCGAACCGATTTCAGTCGATCCCGACGTTCATAAACTGGATCTGATCAGCCAGCGGATGGAAGCCTACATGAGTGCGATGCCAACTTTTGAGGTGGAAACCAAGGCCCGCTGGACTCTGGATAGGGACAATCGGAAAGTCCGCGATTCCCGATGTTCGCTCAAGGTTCGTCATCCCAGCTCGTTCCACTTAAGGGTTGGCTCCGAGGCCGTTGGCGATGCATGGCTGGATTGTGTGAGCGATGGCAAGACGATCACACGTCTCTATCGCACGAAGGAACTCGACATCTTCTCGAAGCACGAGGGAGGACTGAAAGAGATTTTAGATGACGCGATGACTTACAGCAGTGTGAAAGGCAGCGGGCTCGATTTGCTTGTGCGTCCTGACCTGCACTCGCACCTCATGACCTCGGTGACCCAGGTCAAAGATCTGGGTGAAGAGCTTCTGGGAGGGCAGAGAGCTCATCACTTCTCGGCCATGTGGTACGACGATTCCCAAGTTGATTTGTGGATTGCGGCCGAGCGCGAGCCGTTGCTGCTCCGCTGGCAGCGACGTAGAAAGCTGGACTTGGGCGACGACCAGCCCCGCGAAGTCAAAATTGACTGCAATTTGACCTGGACGCCTCACGCTGATTTGCCGGACGAATTCGCTGACATCTCCATTCCCGCTGAAGCGGCCCAGGTTAGCGATATACAACACTATTTGATGGAAGGTCGGACGACGGAGTTGCTTGGTCAGCCGGCACCCCGCATTGACTTGAAGATGCTCAGCGGGAAATCGTGGCAGCTCAGTCAGCACCGCGATCAACACTTCGTCGTCTTGTTCTTTTTCGCCTCTTGGGCAGCTCCCAGTACAAACGGCATGCCTGCTGTGCTTCGTTTTGTGGAGGAATATGAACAACAGGGGGTCGTTTTCTACGCAATTGACGTTGGCGAGGATGCAGGGTCCGTGCGTACTTTTGTGGAAAAGCAAGAGTACACGCACCCTGTCGTCTTAGACCCGAAACAGCAAGCCACCGCAGCCTATCGCATCACTTCGCTCCCGGTGACAGTCTTGATCGGCAAGAACGGAACGGTTCAAGCAGTACACGTTGGGACTTCACCCGAGGAACGGAAGTTAATCCGAGCTGACATGGAGGCGTTAGTTGCTGGAAAACAATTGGTTACGGCCGAGCAGCAACAGGAGCAGCAATAGAAGATCGGCGGAACTTATCGATACGGAGGAACCAAGTCAGCCATGAGTCCTATCGCGAAAACGGTTGTGTATTGGGTACTTGCTCTGACGTTCGCGTTAAACAATATCCCTGCAAGTGCTAACGATGACGACTTGCCAACACAAGCTGCGCCATACGTACCTCAGAGTCCGCTCACGGGCGAGATTCGAATCGTTGGCAGCGAAGCGATGCAGCAACTTGCGGTTCTATGGAAGCGTGGTTTCCAAGCTTTCCACCCAGACGTCGAGTTTAGGATCGAATGTCAAACCACGAACGAACCTGTCAGTAGACTGGCTCCTTCGCAGAAAGTTGTGCGGTTAAGCGGTCATGATTTATTGAACCGAGATGAGAGCCAATCCGATAGCGAAACCGGGATTGAGACACGAGCGTGCCTCGTCGGCCAGGAGATATTGGCAGCGGTAGTGCATCCGGACAACCCAACGGTGAGTCTGAAATGGGCTCCCAGCGTCCAGCCAAAGATTCTGAGCAAAGGCGACGAGATGGCGACCACCTGGGGGCAATTGGGGGCCTCGCCGAAGTCGGAGCCGATCGTAATTTCTTTGTACGGTCCAGACCCCTCGCAACCCAAATATGCTTTTGTCGAGGAATTGCTGACCAGTGGCTCTGGGGAAAAACCTGCGATGATCTCAACGCGTTCCAGCCAAGAAATGCTCGCCGCGGTCGGAGAAGATCTTGGAGGAATCGCTTTCCACAGCGTCGCAAGAGGACGCCCCGCCGATGTCAAGGTGCTGCCATTGACGATCGACGGCACAACGTTGGATCCTTTTCGTCCCGAGGCAATCGAAGCTGGGTATCCGCTTGTCAGGCCCGTCAGTGTTGTCGCTGCAGTCGATGAGTTCGGAGATTTCGATCGTCTTACCGATCAATTCATCCGCTATGTTCTCAGTCGGGATGGCCAACTCGATTTGATCAAGGATGGCTATTTTCCGCTATCTCAAGAGCAGTTGCATCGTCAAGAAATCAAGCTCGGTTGGGAGGTGTTGAAGTGAGGTCGCGACCGTCATACGAAGCGTGGTTTGGACCGACTCGCGCCAGCAGGTTCTTGGCACCGGTTTTGGCCTGCACTTTCCTTGCCTTGGAGTGCCAATCGGTGACGTGGGCACAAAGTGGACGAGACCGTGACGCGTCTCGTGGTCAACTCACGGTGCCGGGCATTCAGCCGAATTACGTGCCGCCCGCTGGTTTTCCGAACCGCGAATTCAAGCTTGGCATTTATGGGACAAACACGGAGACCGGCGTATTGATCGATCGAGTCGTGCCGGGAGGGGCAGCCCAGCAGGCCGGATTGGAGGCACGAGATACAATCGTCACCGTCGCAGGATATCAAGTTGGTACGGTAAACGGCCGGCTGTATGACCTGGGCGATGAACTTTCCCGTCGGGTGGATGCAGGCCGCCGAGTAACGCTTTTGGTTAGGAATCACCGCAACAGCCGACTCACCAATGTCCCCGTAAACTTTTCGTCAACCTTGACTGTCATCGAAGGCTCTGTCCGATCGACGGATCGCCGCCCCTTGTCCCGTGGTCATTCTCTCGTTGTAAGACTGTTGGACGTGACATCGCCGGGTTGGAACAACGTCGTCATCCGCCTGCAGAATCTTGGTTCTCCGGTCAGATGGCCGGTCAACTACCGGATCGAAGTTGACACAATGACGACCAAGCCCCGACACCGGTACGCTGTCGACGCGCAGATTCTGCGGCAAGGCTCCATCGTCAGCAGCAGCGGTTCGCCACGTCCCGTGACCATCTCCGCCGGAAAGATACGCGCCGATTTGACTTTGGTAGGTGCACCCACTCCGCTTCCCGAGCGTTCGCCCCTCGATCAAATCCAAGAGTGGTATCAGCGATTCTTGGGACGCGCTCCCACGGGGCGAGAAGTTTCCGTGTGGCAGAGTGAATTGGCCCGCGGTCGGTCATTGAACGAAGTCGAGGCGTCGATCTTGGGTAGCAGCGAGTTCTTTGATCGGAATCATAACGATCCCGACCGATTCATTGATGAAACTTATCGACAACTGAAAGGTTCGGTACCTACTCCAGCCCAACACCAAGGGTTGCGTGATCGGCTGGGAGATCAGGATGGACAGCGTCTTCCCTTTGCCTTGGATTTGCTTCGAGAGGGCAATCAATCGGACCGCTCTCGATAAGCGACCTTGATCGCGTGGTATCGTTCTCTTTTCCCTGCATCATTTGTCCGTTTGCACGCGGAATGACGTCAGCTAACGGCTACGAGTTTACGTTAGGCCACTTCCGCTCGAACATGCGCAACCTGCAGCGGTTGAGTCTTTGAAAGAGGCGACGGCCTCAACAAAATAGGTTCTCCTGGTTTTGTTTACTAAACCTAAACACGGCGTAGCCGTTTGCCTCGCCAAACCACCAGGAGAACCCAGTGATGTTGTACGTCGCCATCGACCAACATGCTAAGCAAATCACCGTTTGTGTCCGCAATGAGGACGGGGAGACGGTGTTACGTCGGCAAGCGAGTACTCGCCCCGAAAAGTTCACGGCTTCCTCCGCCAGTTCACCGAAATGAATGCTGATTTTATGGCGATCCTCGAGGTATGCAGTTTCAATGACTGTCTGATCGAGGAACTTCGGAAATGGAAATGTCGCGAGACTGTGTTGATCCATTCAGAAGAGCCTTCCAAGAAGAAGACCGATCGGCGGGCTGCTCAGAAGCTCGCCAGAATGAAGCTCGCCAGAATATTGTAGATCAATCGTCACCGGATCGCAGACGGACAAATCGTGCGAGGACTTCGTGTCGATTTCAACCGAACCGACGGCAATCTATGCCAAGAATCGTATTGCACTCGAACTCGCAAACACTGAGCCCCTACATCACCGTGCCGGACTGGGCTGACATCTTAATTGTGGCGCCCGGCGGGCGTTAGGTGACAGGTTATTGCTTATACTTGTTCAGGTGACCAGATTTCGCGGACACGTGATCCCCGGCGATTACGCCGAAACATGCCGAGCCCGACCAACGCCATGCCGATCCCAAACATCGCCGTCGTCGACGGTTCCGGAACCGCCGAGGCATTCACCTGAAACAGCGTTGGTGCTGGTGTGGCTCCTGGAGGAAGTATCAACGGCGTCCAGCTGCCAGCTGGATACCCGCCCCAGGATGTGTCCCCGATCAACCAACCGGACAAGCCCGTCTGGCTAAAGTCCTCCGTGAAATTCCAAATGTACTGATCCGCCACGTCAGCCGATGCCACCAGCCAATAGGCTGTACTCGGGGCCAGCACTATCGGGGTCTGCGGAGTCAGCATTGTAATCTCTAAGGAACTGGTTGGGGAAGCCGAGGGAAAATCCGTCAGTAAACCGCCAGGCAAACCGCCGTTATCCGCGGCAAGATAAATCTCGATGTCGCCGGTGGGGCTACCCGCAAACAACCCGAGGTTAAGCACCACCGAATCCAAATGCCAACCGGGTCCTGAGCCGGTGGCGAACCGATTGGCAACTGGAGAATCCGTGAGGTCAACGTCGTCCCTGCCGATGGTCCACGCTTGCCCAAGTGTGTTACTAAGATTCGAAACCACCAGACCTGCCTCGGCGCGGGATCCGGCAAGTGGCACGAGCAAGGCGAAGGCGAAAACGATTCTGTTGCCCTTAAAGACATCATCTGTTGCCCTTAAAGACATCAAACGAGCGCGGGTCGAATACCGACATTGTCGAGATTCTCCTGAGAGGCAATGGTAATCATGGATTTGGGAGGACGCGACCAAGCGTACAATAGCGTCGGAAGTTGCGGACTAGGCAATTTACACAGATTAGAACGACTTCCGACGACCGTTAAGCAGGGGCAAGGGCTCACTCCACGAGCTCGTCCGAAGCCTCTCTCCGATCGCGGAACTTGCGCACCTCCGCCCGGATCGCATCGATCACCGAGTCGACCTCTTCCGGATCGTGGACCGTCGCCATATCGAAGCGGACATTCTCAAGGATCTTGTCGGAGAGTGGACTCAGGTCCCAATCCATCAGCTCCATGGATGATGCCACTCCGCCTCGGCGGTCTTGAGCCGGAGCACGAGAGCTTTTCTCAGCCAAGGGTTGAGACACCGCCCGCTGTGGTGGAGGACCCAGTCGGCATAGCTTGGCGGTAGTTGTTGAATTGGGGTGCCTTGATACTTTCCCAATGGCATCCGCCAGCGAATCTCGTGGCCATTCATACTTGAGTGGAATGCCCCCACACCCAGCGACGTTCCTGCGATCAACAACAACAGTATTAGGACGGCGCTGGAACGTCGAATAGCTGACGATCGACATCAACGAGACAGGGAAATCTCTCTTTACGAATTCTCCCTCTTTACGAGTTTCTAAAGGTCGGCTAATTTCTGAAGGTCGGCGAACTCGCCGCGTCTTTTACTAATAGATGGAGCTTGTCATGAAGATTCTCTCGCATTTTGCGATCTTGCTTACCACCACAGCCTCGATCCTTAATGTCGGGCTTGGTAACGCCGAAGATGCAAAGTCCCAATTGTCAGTACATGAAATACGGGCAATCTTGAATTCGATCCCCCCTTATTTACCTGGTTCTGAGGTCAGCGCTGAGATTGACGTCTTTGGCTCAACCAGTATGGACGCATTGGCCCATGGATGGGCAAGTGGATTCAACAAATTTCACCCGAAGGCGAAAGTGGTTGTTTCGGACGAGGGCTCCGAAACAGTCTTTGATCGTTTGGCGAAGAGCCCGAGCAGCCTCGGAATGCTCTCCCGTCCGGTAGTTGAAGCTGATTTGGCAAGACTGAAGCAACTCGGTTTAAAGCAACCAATTGCAGTTATGGTCGCTCGCGAGGGCCTGGGAGTTTTTGTTAATGAAAGCAATCCGATTCAATCGATTTCGCATGATCAGTTTACTTCGCTGTTTTGCATCGCAAATGGAGATCAGAAATCGACTCCAATGACTTGGAGTGCTGTTGGAGTCGAAGGCGATATGGGTGAAGAACCTGTGGAGGTGATCGCTCGGACGCCGATCAGTGGGACACAGGCCTTCCTGAAGAACTTTGTTTTCCAGGGGCAGACGATGCGAGAACCCGCAGAGGCGTTCGATTCCAATGTGGAAGTCGTCAAGGAACTGGAATCGACAAAGAATGGAGTAGCTATCTGCGGGCTAAGGTGTGGTGGTCATTCCTTACGCTTGGTCGGTTTACTCAACGGTGATACTACGATTCCAGGCGATGATCATTCAGTGCTGATGGGACGCTATCCCTTGATTCGCCCTCTGACCCTTGTGCTTGATGTTGGCCAAGATAGCGATCAGGCGCGAGCGACTCGTGAGTTCGTTCGCTATGCGTTGCATCAAGCAGGCCAAAGCCAAGATATTCTGGCTGGATTCTTTCCCTTTGACCCTCCGACTCTGCTTGCTGAAATAGCGAAACTGGAAAATTCATCGGCCGAAGCAGGCAATTAGTTCCGGCGGTCGTTGGACGCCCTCTCTTTATCACACGAAATCCAAAACCCATTTGGAAATAGTCCTTTCGTAAGGAAGCTAATAATGCGATCTCTCGGTACAAATCCAATGCTACGTCTTGCTTGTCTTTTTGCCATTCTTGCGCTGCCAATGTTTTCCGCGAACACACCTGCCCAGGGGCTCCCCAACAGCAGCTACGTTGCCGCAAGCAGTGGATGGAGTGGTGGGTGGAACGGCGGATGGAACAGCGATCGGAACAACTTTGGTTGGTCAGGGGCGTCGAATTCTAGCAAGGCATGGCAGCTAGGAGTGACTGGGAAAAACACGGAGATTGGTGTTGTCATCGAGTCGGTCGCGCCGAATTCGGCAGCCGCGCGCTCCGGGCTAACCGCAGGTGACCTTGTCGTTTGCGTCAATGGTGATCAGGTTGGCCTTGTGGGTTCGAAGATTTTTGACATCGCCCCCCTCCTCAACCAACATGCTGATACGGTTGGAAACGTTCGGCTGCTTGTGCAATACCGCCGTACAGGCCAACTTAGAACGATTCCGGTTCAACTCAGTGCGGAACAGGGGGGGCTCTCAGGAAACCTGATTGTTCAGAACGGCTCAGTCCCTCCCAACTCCGTCGTCACCATCCAACTCGTCAATGAAACGCGACCCCACTTTGTCGTTCGAAACGGGGAACAGGCGTTCCGATCATCCGCGATTTCACAAGGCTCTATCCCTTTCACAATCAATTTTGATCCGAATTACATCGCTGCATCGGATCGCTACAGCTTGCGTGCGTTTATTACGTATAACAACAACACGATCTATGAGACCGCTCAGCCGACGTATGTGTTGACGCAAGGAAACCCGACGACCGCTCAGCTAGTATTGACTCCGAAATCATTTTCGTTTTCGGGGCAACCCGCTGGTGGTGTTGTGACCGCAAGCTATGTTGGCTACGACAATATCAGCGCACAGGTAACCTCGGCTTACCAGAAATACCTGGGTCGCAATCCCACTCCGATGGAGATCGCAGCTTGGCATTCGGTTCCTGATCCCGAGTATCGGATGAGCCGGTTACCGAACGAGTTGATGGCGACACAAGAGTACTTCGACCGTTGTGGCCATAACAACGTTGCATGGCTTGAACGAGTCTTTTCAGAAGTGATCGGCCACGTTCCCACTGCGTATGAGCAACAGCAATGGATGGCGAGGTACGCCGAAGTTCGCTATTCCCGCACCGAAGTGCTTAATCAAATGTCAATGGTCGCGCGACGTAGCTAGTCATTTGTGAGGAATTTGGACATAAACCTCACTGGACTGCTCGTCGCGTTACTGATTGGCGCGAGCACGAGACTTCTGAACGGGCCCGAGAGTCTACCAACCACCAAAAGAAGGGTAAATCGATCAGTTACCCGGTTTTGACCCTCTCGGGTTGACTTGCGACAGGCCGCCTTCATGCCAGTGCATCGGTAACGAAGCCCGACGTGGCAACTAGTTCAATCCGAAATTTCTGCGACTCGAAACGTCGGCGTAGTTTTTTGAATGCAGAGGGCAAACGACAAATACTGACCGGACAATCGCGAAGCAATGTCTTGTCCTACCCTGTGGCACTCGCTCGATCAAAACACCTGGCCCATGGCAATGAATGGAGAAAACTGATCGGTGTCAGTTGCCCCCCCCCCGGCGAAGACTGGCCCCAACGGGGTCTCGGCGGCCATAAACAGGCTGCCGGCCAACACGGGCCGATCGATTTCCACGTTGCTCAGCGGACCATCAAACCAGGCGGTTTCCACACTTGCTCCCGAATAAAGTTTCACTCGGTCGCTGAGCATTGTTCGCAGCTGTTTCATGCACACGATTGCACCCTGGGCCCGTCGCGACGCAAACACCTGATTGCTGGCGTACCCGGAAAGCCGCAGAAATCCACCGGTCGTGATTTCTTCACCATCCCAATTCCCGGCCACGAGATCGTCGACGACCATTTCACCTCGAAACAGAAACGTGTGGCGACCACGAGTCCTGGCAGCGATCAGTCGTCCCTGGATCATGTCCCGCGACTCGGTGTCCTCAAGCTGGGTGTAGACCGTCTCGGCAAACACCCCGTTTTTGGGAAAGAAATAATTGTCCAGCGAGTCGTGTTTGACGCCCAGGTAAAACGCCGATGAATCCGAGTTTCCTTCGACGCCGCCGAACCGTACCGGGTCTCCCGTTTTTCGATTGACTTCCGTATTTCGATAGAACATGCCGCCAAACGCAACGCCAAAATCGCCGAGTGTCCGTCCGACCTCCCCACCTGCGTCGAGGTTCCTGCTCTGAAAGTCGGCGTACCGCTCATCGAAATAGACAAAGGGCAGAGTGATAGTCCACCAAAAGCATGGTCCGTCAGCTTTCGTAGTGCCATGATTGAAACCGATTTGTGAGCGCCCACAAACAAACTGGCAGCACCAAGAACGTCCAGTTAGAAGCTGCAAAGAACATCGCCAACCAAAAAAAACGCTGGAGGGGGACGAATCCCTGCCAGCACCTGCAATCGACCTAATCTAGCCGTCTCGTTTGCTCTCTCGGATGAGAACGGGCTGTAAACTAATTGTGGCTGTAAACTAATTGTGGCTGTTAACTAATTGTGGCTGTTAACTAATTGTGGCTGTTAACTAATTGTGGCTGTTAACCAGAGAGTCTGAGAGTTTTGGGATAAAACACTCGCACCGCGAATGAGAACCAGCGGTTCCGGTTCGGCCCCGAAACGTAACGTCTCGAACCAGAGAACTATCCGAGAGTAGCGAGAACCGCTAGAATACCGCGAAAAACGCGATAGAAACGTAACCGTACACCAGAACCAGTTAGCGACGCCCGGTTGACTTGTTCAGCAGGCGGCGGCGGGCTCGGCGGGTGCGTTTGCGGTCGGCGGCTTGGCGACGCTCGTCCGCTCGGTACTCGCGAATCGATTCGGGATGCTCTGCTTTCCACGCCTGTGGAGTCATCGCTGACCAGTTCGTCTCCCCGCCGAGCGTTCTGCGCAACACATCGTCCAAGTACGCTCGCACGTCCAAGTCGTTGCGTATCGCGCTGCCGATCATCGTTAGTAAGTTCGCCGCTCGCTCACCTGCAGCCACCGAGCCTTTGAACATCCAATTCTTCCTTCCCGTGGCAACTCGTTTCATCAGCTGTTCGCAGTCGTTGTTGTCGATCGGAATCGTCGCGTCCTCGGTGAACCGGCACAACGCTTGCCAGTGACGACGCACATATCCCGCCGCCACACCGAGATTACTCTTGGGAAGAACCGATGGTGACTGCATCGCTTCGCTGTCGAGATATTCCGCGATCAGGTCAAGGACATGACGCGATAAACTCTGACGTCGCGCAAGACGCTCTGCATCGTCAAGGTCCTTGATCTGATCCTCCACCTCGTAAAGCATCCGTATCAGTGATTCCAGCTTGGCCACTTGCACTGGGAACGCGCTGCGGCATTCGTCGATCTTGCGACGCGCATGCGCCCAGCACGCCGCGAAGATGATTCGCGAGTCACTTCGTACATTGATCTTTTGAAAACCTGACCAGCAGTCTCCTATTAAGTTGCCTTCGAAATCACCGAGCACGTCATCCGGCCCGTCGCGGTGGCGACTGACCGTGAAGTCGAATGCCACCAGCGGAAGTCGTGAGGCGTAGTAGCCCCACATGTTCGCTTTGATGCTTGGCTTGCCCAAGCGAATCGCATTTTCAAGCACCTCGCCGATCCGCTCTCTGCGAGGGTGTACCGACAAGTCCGGCATGGCTTTGGGGGTGATCAACAACACGCCGGTGTCATCACAGCCGACCGTGCGATCCTGTTTCAAAACGTCACGCAGGTATTCGGCAAGCGGACGCAGGGCGAACTCGACCGCCGCTTCGATATTTTGCAGCGTGCTGCGACTGGGCGTCCAACCACTGCCGGCGAACAGGTCTTGCTGACGGTAAAACGGCAGGTGATAGAAATATTTCCAGGCGACGACTTCGACGCCGATCGAGGCGTCAAAGCGGTCGCCTTCGACCAGTCCCGTAGGCCGCTCAGGGCTGACGATGCCCTTGGTCTTATCGGCCACGTAAGCGTATTTGGCGTACTTCGTCACCCTGACTTTCAGTTCCGCGGCGGTGCATTCGAGCGTCTCGACTTCGTCGTAGCCGATCAGCGTGAGGCCTTCGCGTTGGTCCTTGGGCAGGTCGACGACACGCTCGTATCGCGGCAAGTGTTCGGGGAATTTGCGGTCGCTTTGTTCGGGACGCTTTTTCCTGCGTTTCTTCTTCGCCTCTTCGGCGTCGTCGACGATTTGCTCGGCCTCGCGGATTGCTTCTTCCAGCGCGCTGATCACCTCGGGCGTGGGTTCTTCGCCAAGATTCAAAAACAACTGGCCTTCGCCATCGACGCGTCGTTCGCTCTTGCGCCCGTAGAGTTGCTTCAGCAGTTTTTCGAGTTTGAGATTCAACTCGATCACTTTCTCGTCGAGCTTGTCGTGATCGGCTTTGAGCTCTAGGACGCTGTGAGCTTGTTCCTCGATCAGCTTGTCTTTGAGCGATAGCTCGGTGGCTTGTTGACCGACTTGCGATTGCAGCTTCGCAATCAGCTGATGACAAGCGTCGAGGTCGTTTGGAAGAGGCTTCGAATCCATGATGGCGAAATTATAGAGTTCGCCGACAAATGCGCCATTGGGAGCGCAAAGAAAAACGGCCCCGCGATGAGATTTTCGCGGGGCCGCGTGCATTCCAATTCGAGTGAGTCGACGGTCGGGCTACGCCACCATTCGCTTGCGTCGGTTCTTGGCTGACTTCAGTGATACTCCGGCGATCCACATGGCCAGTTCGACATTGTCGATCACGATGTGTGAGGTATCGCCTTCGGTCTTTGGCAATTCGACAGTGCCCTGTTCGAGCCTTCGGTACCAGAGTGTCAGCCCGCCGGTTTCCCACCACAGGGCTTTGATGCGATCGCGTCTTCGATTGACAAACAGGAACAGCGAACCGTCGGTCACGCTGTGGTTCATTGCGGTGGTGACGATACCGGTGAGTCCATCGAAACCTTTACGAAAATCGACCGGCTTGGTGCAAAGATAAATGGGCACACCGGCTGGCAATCCGATCATGCTCGGGCCTCCACTCGCTGGCCTGGGTGCCGATCCGTGGGGACCTCCACGCGGATGCGAACACCGCCGGGAAGTTCGATGGTGGTGCAGGCAAGAGAGGATCCAGCTTGCTCATCCGTTTTTGGGGCGACTTGATTGGCGGACTCGGTGGCCAGACGAAGGGGCATGAATTGGACGCCCGTGGTGGATGGCTTGGGCTTCGGCTTGGCGTCGCTCGGCAGTTCACACAGCTTTTTCTTCCATCGATAGAAGGACGGCTGCGAGACGCCTTCGTTTCGACAGAACTTCAAGACGGTCATTCGCGAGCGATCAAATCGTCGCAACCGTTCCTGCCAAAGTTTGACAGTTTCGGATCGGGACATGGGTTTTCTCCGTTGGGTGATACGAAACAAAACCCACAACCCTAACCCACGCGCCTACAACGGTTCTGGTGTACGGTTACCGCGCGAACTCTCTAAAAAAAGTTCGAGGAGAGTCTCATACGGGGAGGGCGGTTGTTTCAGAGGTTGGTCGGCGTCAAGCAAAATTGGCTGCGATCAGGCCAGAACCCCTGAACCGAAACCACTCAATCATTGATCGAATCGAGGCGATCGAGATAGGGAGAGGACGCGGTTTACGTCTCGCGGTCACTTTACGCGTAGAATACGGATTCGTACCGCGGAATAAACTGAGACAGAACTTCATTAAGCGAAGGAGTCTTCTCCCCTTACTGGCGAGCGAACTCGCAGCGATCATCAGATCGCTAAATCAAAAACATAATGGACGACGAGAATGCGCTGTAAAGAAGGCCAAGGATGGCAAGTAGCATCGCGCAAACGCCTACAAACGCTACCACGAGTCGAGCCGAGATTGGAACCGGCATATTGTTGTGAATTGCCCTCAAACGAGAACGAATCGCCCATGAGCAAGCCAATGGGCCCCAAAGTGGAAAAAGGGTAACTAGTTGTATTGACATGCCCCCACAAGCAAATCCCAAGTTGCTGGCTACCGCAAGCGAGATCTCTTCTTTCGGTGCAGTTGTCCAGAATATTGTTGATAAAAAAAACACAAGCTCGAAGATGCAAACACATGCCAACGGCAGGAAGGCCCAACTCCTTCCGAGCAAAAGCAATAAGCCACAAATTAATAGAACGAGATAAGATATGCAGCAAATTGAAATCAAGACAATAAAGGCAACAATGGAATAGAGCGTTTGATCAGCGAGTCTACTGGGACGATCGACTGATCTCTTCGATTCGGATTCATCTTCTAATGATATAATCTCAAGTTCATGTGATTGGTCAGACACTACCCCAATCGGTATGGCAACTGCACTTGAGCTGTCCGCTCCGGCACGCGCCTCTACAGTAATTACATGGCTAGCCTCGCGATCAAGTAGCGAGGGATCGGCCACAAATAGTTCACCAGTGTTTTCATGCAACCCGAACCGTCCTTCGGCATCATCGATAAGACTCAAGTTCACTTCCGGTCCGTTAGGATCGCGTCCGGAGACCGAAATGCCTACGCAGGTACCAAGTGCGGCCAATTTCGGAACTTCTCCATTCGGAATCTTAGCCTCTAAGGTTAATTTGGGCGGGACGTCCAATACTTCGATGACAAAATCTCTTGAAACGCGATTATCGCCTTCAACACCAGTCACCGTGATCCGATGTTGAGCGTTTGATTCAAAATCTATCAACGACGCGTCACCTACTGAGATTACGCCTGTGTATGGGTCTAGTTCGAATCGACCGTCAGCGTCGCCTGTTAATCGAATCTGAGCTTGATTCGGCATGCGAGCGATTACTCCAACAGGTGTGCCTCGCTCTGCGCCTTCGACAACCTGGTTCCGAGCCTCGTCCAGGTCCCTCAATAAAATCCGTTCGGGCAAGATGAAGAACACCCAAATTCCCATAACCGAATAGAGTAATAGCGGGCCTCCCAGAAGTATGGCAACGGTTGCAAGGAATCTCTCTTGAACGCGATTGCAATCCTTCGCTTTTTTTGGCACGTCCGTCTCTCTGGCTCCCAGGGTCCGGAAACAAAGTAAGATTGCAACGATAGCCGAGGTCAATGGACCAAAGAACGTCACCGCATTTGCAATGCTGTCACCAACAGGGCGTGATCCAGACGGAATCATCACCAGCAATGACAACGAAGCGATGGAAGAGTACCAAGCGAGCGTCAGGAGTATTGCAATTTTGTTCTTTTGAAATATGTAGACGCCACAGACCATTGGAAGTGCCATTAGGCCGACGCAGTAAGCGAGCATGTAGAG
This sequence comes from Novipirellula artificiosorum, assembly GCF_007860135.1. Taxonomy (NCBI): domain Bacteria; kingdom Pseudomonadati; phylum Planctomycetota; class Planctomycetia; order Pirellulales; family Pirellulaceae; genus Novipirellula; species Novipirellula artificiosorum. The sequence goes on along the minus strand of NZ_SJPV01000024.1, from coordinate 6,249 downwards.
TGTATAAGCGGAAAATCCCCGGTCATTGACCGATAGTCTTGCGGCAAGCGCGATCCCATGAACCAGTGAATCCGCAATTACGTAGAATCCAGTAAGTTGTGCTACGTTCTTTCCGCTCCATCTCCAAAATCGTTCAATCGCGCTTGCCCGTCTTGCCTTGATCGGCTCATTGCGTAGGAATCTCCCAAGGTCCAAGGCCAACTCATCCGCTGATGCGTATCGCGCACTCGGTTCCTTTTTTAGACACTTGGCACAAATTGTTTCCAAGTCTCTTGGAATACTCGGCGCGAGGCTTCTAGGGCTCGGTGCTTCATCGTGAATTACCTGGTGTAGCATCATGCGAGTGTTACCACGAAACGGGATTTCTCCCGTCAATAGCTTGAATAGTATTACCCCAACAGAGTATATGTCGCTTCGAGCGTCGGCTCTGTTCGCCTCGCCCTTAGCCTGTTCTGGCGACATGTAGGCGGGTGTGCCAAGAATTTGGCCGTCCACTGTCATCGATATCTCGCTGGCGTCGCGTCTTGCGAGGCCAAAATCCATCAGCCGGGGTGTTCCGTCTGAATCCAGCATGATGTTGCCGGGCTTCAGGTCGCGATGAATAACTCCCCGGTCATGCGCGTGCTGAAGTGCTTCGCATATCTTGATGCATATCTGCGCCGCTTCGCGTACGGTAGGTTGGTGACCGGTTAGCTGATCAGCCAGTGTCAGCCCCCGAACAAACTCACTAACGATATAAAGAGTGTCTCCATCACGACCGACCTCGAACACTGGAACGATTCCGGGATGACTCAGCTGGGCAGCATTCTGGGCTTCACGCAAGAACGCCTTCTCTTGAGCCTCGTCAAATTGACCATGGCGGGGAATCTTGACCGCAACGGTACGATCTAGCTTTCTGTCATGGGCTTTCCAAACGCTTCCAAAAGCGCCCATGCCGAGCCTCTCGACCAATCGGAAATGATCTAATTCGGTGACGGCATCTGCGTGTTTGGTGGCTGAGCCGTCACGGACGAGACTGAAATCGCTGCCACACGAGGGGCACTGGACACTGTCTAGTTCAGCATCTGGCACAATCTCAATCGGATTGTGGCAATGTGGGCATCGAACGTGAAGACCTCGACCCACTGGGGCTGGTTCAATGCTGGAAGAGAGCAATCGTGTTGTCTGAGGATTATGACAAGGATCAAACACGTCCTTGACAATTCCCACGTCGCGAGGAAACCGTTCCAGGTACTGTGCCGCCGTTGGTTCCTCGCCGCATTCCCTCCGAAGATCCACTTCAAGTTCAAGCAGCTCAGTAAGCATCGCGTGAACATCAAGTGACGGAATTGGATGTACTTGGTAGGCTGTGCGAAAGGTTACCAGTTTCTCCTGCTTTTCAGGGTGTCACGGATGGCATTTACATTTCAAAATCAACTCGATAAGGCNGCTTAGCATCGCGTGAACATCAAGTGACGGAATTGGATGTACTTGGTAGGCTGTGCGAAAGGTTACCAGTTTCTCCTGCTTTTCAGGGTGTCACGGATGGCATTTACATTTCAAAATCAACTCGATAAGGCTGCCGAGCAACGCAGCCAAGCTTACTTCGCGACTTTGTCCGAGAAGGACCAACGACGCTTCGCCGCTTTGGAGGCTCAGCGACTCGGGCACGGAGGCATCATCTACGTCGCCAAGCTGCTCGGTGTCTCCAGAAGCACCATCGAACGAGGAATTCGCGAAATCGAACAGTTTCCGGTCGACCCCGCTGCCGGTCGCGTTCGTCGCCCAGGCGGCGGTCGAAAAAAAGAATCGATTCCGACAGTCAGCTCGAAAGCAATCTGATCGATTCACTCCAACTGCAAACTGCCGGGGACCCCGACGATCCTGATGCCGTCTTCACCAGCCAAACGCCAAGCCAATCGGCTGACAAGGTAACCCAGCAGGGCACGCCGGTGGATCGCAACACGGTCAAGGCATGGTATCGCGAAATCGGCCTTGGTTTGCGTCAAATTAGAAAGGACATCGCCGGAGGACGCTCGCCCGATCGCGAGGAGCAGTTTGAACGCATCGCCGAGTTGGCTGACTTGTACGAAAGTGACGGCAATCCTGTTTTTTCCATTGACACCAAAGCCAAGGAGTTTCTCGGTCGCTTGTATCGTAAAGGAAGGCTCTACGGCACCGCGGCATTACAAGCCTTCGATCACGATTTCCCCAGTTGGGCCGATGGGAAAGTGATCCCGCACGGGATCTACGACATTCGACGCAATGTCGGGCACATCAACATCGGCCTGAGTCATGACACCAGTGAGTTTGCCGCTGACAGTTTGCGTTGGTATTGGAATCGCATTGGCAAACAGTGCTATGCCGATGCTACCAGTATCCTGCTGCTATGCGATTGCGGAGGAAGCAATGCCGCGAACCGTTATCTGTTCAAGTACTACCTGCAGGAGTTGAGCGATTCGATTGGTATCCCGATCCGAGTTGCTCACTTGCCGAGTTACTGTAGCAAGTACAACCCGATCGAGCGTCGCTTCTTTTCGCACGTCGGCCGGGCCTGCTCGGGGCGTCTGTTTGACTCACTCGAAACGGTTGTCGATCTGATGCGTCAAACGAGCACGCGAACGGGACTTCGATCCACTGTCAATGTCATCCGTCGAGCCTACCAAACCGGTCAGAAACTCAGTGATGAACTGAAATCCGAATTGAGAATCATCTACGATGAAGCGCTGCCAAAATGGAACTATACTACTAGCCTGTGAAGTAAGCACTTATTGTTCACGCGATGCTAAGTCTCTACTACGCGGAGAAGTTACGCGGCGCCTGTAAGCTTGCCGAGGGAGATGGGGCTGGCGTGTCCAAGCACATGGAGAAGGCCGAATTCCATTGGAAGGAATACAGCCAAGTGATGCACTCGATGTACAAAGGCATGCAGACTCAGCGATCCATAACGAACCTGAAAGATTGGCATAGTTTGGATGGCGAGGTTGAAGCGGAAAGCAGAAACGTGAACCTCCGAAACTGATGCATGAAGGCTTTGCCACTCGCAAGAAAAGGATGCGTCTCTTGTAAGGCAGCGCGCGTTTTCAATATCCACTCAACGATCATTATGAAAACCATGATTCCGAATTTGACCGGCGTCATCTCGTTCGTCTCACCTCGATCTTCTCGAAGGAGAATACCGGAAGCAGGGTTTCGATCACGATGATTGATCCCGGCCCGCCGTTGGAAGCGGGAAGAGTCTTTGTGAACTCGGTTTGAGCCCACTCGCGGGACGAAGGGTTTTCGTACTTCTCCCATTGGGCTTTGCCGGCTGCATTAAGGGAGTCGGTGGCATTTCCGTACTTACTGGAACTCATCTTGAGCCAAGACGAGCTGGATGGTTGGTCCATGAATGTGTTGAACTTGTTTTGCTCCCTGACCGCGAGCGTCTTACGGAAAGAGACGCGAGTCCCGGCGGGGAATTCGGTCATCAGCCTCAGCTTGATCTTGTTGGTGTCCTTGGCTTCGAGATCCGACGGGTTGTAGTGGTAGAGCACGGCATCGATGGATTCATCCGAGGTGCTCTTGACGATGATCGCTCCGATATCTGCGGCATCGCTGGTGATTTTCGCCTGGTAGCGAGTCTTCCCAACCATTCCTTCGAAAACCTTGGTTGGCCATGGTTCGTCGCTCCCGACTCGTTGTCCCCACTGAAAGACTTGTTGCACCCCGTGGGTATAGAAATGGTCCGTCAATGCAACCTTAAGCGTATCCGCTTGAGCCGTGTCGGAGCTAATAAGGGGACTCATGCTCGTGATCACGCTGAACTCCTCCACATCGACGATCGTGCCGGGCAACCACTTTGGGTGCGTTACGAGAGGTTCGAAAAGTTTCGCGTACTTCGCCTTGGGATCGCGTTCCTCTTCTTTGGTAATGTTCGGATAGTCGGAAATGCCCCAAAAGTCATAGCGGATTTTGTTGTCGTGGCAGTATTCGATGATGCCGTGAGCGAACGACTTGATCTGTTCTCGCTTGTAGTTCCCCAGATTGTTCTTCTTGTAGACGAAATCCGGCGCGCGTGTGTGGAGGCCGACGATCGCATCGGGCAGGACAGACCGGATGGCCGTCACCGTATTGGCAAAGTGTTCGATGAAATCTGCTTCGGTGCCGTACCAATGCTCCGGGGTCTCGATCTCCGATCCGACGCGAAAACGCCACGTCTTGACAAGGTCTTCTCCGTAAACGTCGACCAGGTGCTGCATCAAGGCCTTGATGAAAGTCGCATAAGCCTTCTTGTCGCAAGGCGGCAGCGAATTTCCGTAGTGCGACACACGTTCGTTTTCACGAAAATGAATACCATCCCTTTCTCCGTCCGGGATGAAGGTGTATCCACGCTGAAAAGCCCAAGGGGGTTGGTCGAGCACGATTTGGTAGATCTCGGTGCCGCCCTTTCTGATTTGATTGATGCGATTTACCAATCGGTCGAAATGGTAAATGTACTGCTGGTTTTCTTCGTCGTAGGTACAGATGTCGAACGCGAGATTTGGTCGCTCTGCTTTTTCCCGGTTCTTGCCCCATTCGACAATTCCCCCTAGCATTCGTACGGTATTGACCGTCATGCCCGTGCGAACGTTGGCTCCGTTTTTCGGACTGATTCGGTTGGCAACCGTCCACATGTCGAACAAGGTTTCGCGAGCGTCTTCTGGTTCGGTGAAGTCAACGGAAACATCAACTGCCGCGCACGTGCTTGACCCAAACGAAAACACAAGGGCTGAAATCGCGAGAGTACGAATAGTGGCTTTCATCATAAGTTTGTGGTTACCTTTTCGGCGATGGTGATTGGTGCGACAATATCATGATTCTTTCCAGTTTCTCATCAAATCTATTTTTCCGAGAAACGATACAGTGTTTTTTTGTGCGAACGATCAAGTCATGCTCGATCGAAATGAAGCTCGCCATGATGCGTTCGTCGAGCTCAAAGGAAAAAGAAGGGAACAGAGGAGTGTTTCGATTCAACAGAGAGTCAGTTTTTCCGATTTCCACCGGTCAAGCTGATGGGCCAAGAAGTGATCACGGAATCATCTGCTCCGATCAATTTCATTTCGGCGATCATTAATTCACCTGGTTTCTGTCGGGGATCGATTCGAAGTTGGTACATCCGTTTACGTTCTGGTATGGGGAGGTCGATGTCTTGCCATGCTTTCGGGTCACCCTCGATTGCGAATGAAATTTTCTTGCCGCGTTGTGGGTTGTCCCCTGGACTGACCGTGTACATCAACTCGCCGTCGGCAGGGCCACCGCCGCGAACACGCATGACGAGGCGATAGGGACCAGCGGGAAGCTGGCGGTCTCGCCAATCAATGAGGATGCCCGGATCGTCGCCAGTTGCGATCAACCGGATCATTCCATCGGCCTTTTCCAACGTCTTCTTCCGAGCGGCGCACCGGGTCGCCTCGCACTTGCACCGGGTTGTGGATCGCCAGATGCGGAATGTACAGACAGAACGGTCCTTCCTTGTTTCGCTCGATGAACTCGAGCGCATACCGGTTGATCAGGTCCGTGACGTATCCTTCCTCCTTGGTCTCTTTTCGTCCGTGCCACCAATCGTGTTCGTTGTGGTCGCCCACGTGGCTGACAAAATCAATGTTGCCACTGTGGTAGCCGAGGAACTCATCAAATCCGTGATTCTGAGGATGATAATCTTCCGAATTGTGCACGTAGCCCTGGTGCCATTTTCCGATCAAGGCCGTGGCATAGTCTGCCGACTGCAACAGCTCGGCAAAGGTGACTTCCGTCTTCTGCAACCCTTTGCGGTGTTCGGGATGCTCGCGAACCGGATGAATCACGGCCTCGATCCCGGCTCGCTGTTGATAACGACCGGTCAGCAATCCGGCCCGAGTCGGCGAGCAGACGGTGCCCGAGGAGTGGAAATCGGTCAGCCGCATTCCCTCGGCGGCGAGACGATCAATTTCAGGCGTCTCGAAATACGGGTTTCCAAAACAACGGACGCCGGCATAGCCCATATCATCCACCATGATGATCACGAAGTTGGGACGATCATCGGCCTTGGCCGGCGATGCGGAGAGAAGCAGCAGTAAACAAAGTCGTCGTTTCATTTCAGTCCTTCCTCATTTCTGCTGCATGGGCGGGAGAGAGGTCGGCTTAGCATCGCGTGAACATCAAGTGACGGAATTGGATGTACTTGGTAGGCTGTGCGAAAGGTTACCAGTTTCTCCTGCTTTTCAGGGTGTCACGGATGGCATTTACATTTCAAAATCAACTCGATAAGGC